>JBEVDP010000368.1:0-6225 GCA_040513235.1 Acidimicrobiia bacterium
GTTGCGTGCACGACTTCGCGTTCGCGAGTCAGGTCGTCGCCGGCCCGTTTGTCGACGCCGAGATGGTCGGGTCGGCGGACGCTCGCGTGAAGGATTACGCGTGGCGCCTCAAGGAGGGCATGAGCCGGGTGAACCACGACTACGGATCGTGGTACTTCGCGCTGAAGTGGCTTGTGCGAACGGTGGTGACCGTGGTTATCGTGACGACCGCCGTCCTGCGCAAGACTGGCGTCGCTGGGGCCGCGAGCCGAGTTGCCGACGGCGCGCATTCGGCTGGCGCGGCGTCCACGGGTTCGGTCGCCCCGTTGTCGGCGAAGAGCGCGGTCGGACTGTGGACCGCGTCGGCGGCGATCACGGCCGTGGGCGCGGTAGCGATCGGGTCGGCTGTGGTTACCGCGAACTCGATCGATCCGATCGGGAGCTGGGACGTATCTGCGTTCGCGCTCCAGGCGACGGACGCCGACTTCGATAACCAAGTGTCCCTCGAAGGCGGGGACGTGACGATCGAACAAGCGGCGGGCTGCGTGACCGACGACTGTGAGCTCGAGATCACGCTCGGGCCCCCGCTGCTCGAAGGGGTCACACTCGAACCAGAGAACGGCCGCAGTCGTTACGTCGGCCGAAACATACAGGTGTCTCCGACCTGCGGCGGAACTCTGGTACCCGAGGAGCTCACGGAACGGCGGTTCATCGCGGAGGTCGGTAGCGACGACAACAGCCTGACGTTCGTGATCGAGTCCCGCCTCACCGAGGAATGGGCCGGATGTGAACCGTTCACCAGCCGTTACGAGGCCACGGCCACGCGCATCCGATGACTCCATAACGGGCACTCTCGAGCGCCCTGGTCTAGCACCGAACGGCTGCGGGTTGGCCGAACCGTAAGGACAGCCGCCATTTTGGGCGGTCCATGTTCGTGAGCTTAAGAGCGTCGTCGCGATCGGCGCGAGGTCACTTCGGGCGCGGGGGCTGTCATGCGAGCAACATCAGCCATCTTCACGTTGAGCCGCGACCGCGGCACGGTCGCAGGGTGCTGTTTGGCGAGGCCAGTTCAGGAGTTGACAGTGCTGGCGAGCAAAGAAGCCAGCAACCCGAGCGAGTCAGCCGCGCATCGCGTGCAAGCGACGGTCGCCGAAGTGGAGGTGTGCGAGTTCGCTCCACGGTTTGGGGACGGGTGGGCCTTCGATGAGGACCGGCTCGATCTCGACGGGCCCGTGATCGCGGTTCTTCGGAGAGAGTGCGTAGCGCACCTCGCGTTGTACCCATTTCGACTGCTTGGCGTGCTGGGACCAGAAGAGCAAGAGCACGTCGCTTCGGTCGATGTTCCGGTACAGCTCGCCGCGTGAGTTCGAGGGTGAACTTGATGTTTCCAATCGGAACCGAGTCAATCGAGACGATCACGGTCCCGACCACCTTCTTGCTCCGAAGCACACGGGGTGCGGTGAACGCGAACTGAACTGAGTTCGGATTGCCCGCCCAAGTGGCCGATTGCCACGGGTTGTCAATCTGTATTCCAGGGATTCGGAGCTCGAACGTGAGCGTTGACCCGCGAGCGATCCGCTCAGCGAGTGCCACTACTCCCCGTGGGAGTGCCGCGGCGTCCGCTTGCAGCGCCTGGCGTTCCGCTTCTTCAGCGTCCTGCTCTAGGTGTGTCAGAACCTGCACGAGCGCCATGTCACGAGAACCGATCGCCCGCGGCGCATACACCGTGCATTGGACTTCGTCGACCGCGCGGGCCGGTGCGTCGGGAAGGACGCCGCGGCGTATGCGATTCTGCTCCACGTTGGTGAGCTCCCGAACCAGCGAGGCCGCAGTCGCGGGGTGAGGTCCCACACGGGACTTCTTTGGAAGTCGCGATCGCTGGGGAAGCCGTAAACGACGCGATGATCGATATCGAGGGGGTCCCTTGGCGCGTGCAGCCTCGACGCGTGCAGCCTCGACGCGTGCCCCTTCCTCGCGTGCAGCCCTGGCGCGTGCCTCGTCCTCGCGTGCGGCCTCGGCGCGTGCGGCCATGGCGAGTGCGGCCTTGTCCTCAGCCAACGCTCGCAAATCCTCGAACCAACGCTCGGATGGCAGCGCACCATCCTGCACGTCCTCGGCGGGCACTCCGCCGAAAAGAAAAAAACGCCTTCCGCGCAGCAGGAGCGGAACTACGGGCCGACCGAGGGATAGCGCGTATTGCAGTTCGGTTTCGACCCAACGCGACTGCTTGGCGTCGGGCGTCATCACGACAACAACCGCTGTCGCGGCTTCCAGTTTGCGCTCAATCACGCGCACAGATCGGCCGGCGGCGCCGGTCTCGATCCAATACTTGATGTTCCTTGCATCGAAGGCTTCGAGCAGCTTGTCGACGTACTCCCGGTCCTCACGGCTGAACGACACGAAGACGTAACCAAACCGCTTGTCGGTCACCGCAGATCCTCGAGCAACCGCCCAACATCACGATCGAAGACGACGTGACGCACGCGCGGATCGTCGTCGCGCCGATACGAAAGAAAATTCCGAGACACGGTCGTGAGGTACCCGCTTCCGCGCGGCTCAGCGGGCCATTCGCTCGGGCTGAGTCGGCCCTTCTACACGGTACGCCCCTCGTTCAGCGCGGTCGAGACTTACTGCACTACCCGGTACGTCGTCGATCTGACGATGGAAATTCTGACCGACGCCGAAGTCGCGCTGCTGGAACCGAATGGCATCGCCTTGCCCGCGGAGATCGTCGGCGATCCGACGGGCGATCTCGAGGTCCTCGCCGGCGTAGCTGATGAAGAAGTCGAACTCGTCGCCCTGCTCGCGGTCCGCCGCCGAGACGCCGCGTGCATCCTGTTCCCACGGCGGAGTCAGCAGGTCGTCCGTGCTCGGTCCCATGCAGCCCTCCCGAGAATCACGGGCGATCGCCGTCATCGAGCGATCGGCGATCGATCGTAGCGCCGCCATAGACAGGTCGGCCCGCTCGCGCGGACCTGCAAGCCCGCGTTCCCAGGTCGGCGATCTGCGGAGCTGTTTGGGAGCTTGGCGATCTTGGCGACGAACGCATCTGCGACCACGTCCGCGGCGCGACCGTTCGGCAAGGCGACGTGCAGCCGTGATGCGCTGCTGATTACGCCCCGCGGTGGTAGTAGCGCGGCGCCCACACGGCGAGCGGGTTCTCGCCGGGTTGCGCCGGCATGCGCCAGGTCGTCACTTCCGAGCTATCGAGGTCAACGCTGTACAACGCGCGGGGCTCGTCGATCGTGTCATGCAAGTAGGCATCGGCCCACGCTTCCGGGACGTAGCGCAGCGCGATCCTGCGGTACATGTCGCGCCACTCGTCGTCGTGGCCGAGTGCGTGGACGACATCGGCACGTCCGGTCACCACGACTTTGCGCATCGGTGCGTCGGACTCGTCGATCAGCAAGCACACGCGGGAATCTCGCTCGAGGTACTCCCGCCACGCCGACCGCTCGCGGGGCGTGAAGTAGACGCGCCCGTCCTCGAAGATGAACCAGATCGGTACGACCAATGGCGCGCCGGCGTCATCCGTCGTCGCCAAACGCAAGAGATGACCGGGCTCCCCGAGAAATATGTCGACCTCGGACTCGGTCATCTTCGGCATGCGCGCATCCTACGGGTGACTCTTCAGCGTCAAACCGTGTTCGCCGTCAACGGCACTCATGCCCACGGAATCGCGCGCTGCGATGGCAGACGACGCGGGATCGGACGAACCTCGTTCGCCGGTCGTGGACGGGTCACGGCGTCGCGGGTTCGCGGAGGAGGTCGAGGTACCGGCCGGCCGCCAGGAGGGAGAATGAGCGGTTGAGCTCCGAAAGCCGGGTCAGCTCGGCTTCGACACCGTCAGCGTCACGCCCGCCGAGCGCAGCGTCGAGCCGGTCGAGCCGGTCCGTCCATTCGGCGCGCTTCGCCTCGACCGCATCGCGCTCGAACGCTTCTCCGTAGACACGGCGCAGGGCACGCGGTTCGAACAGGCCGACTCGCTCGGCATCCTCGTAGACAACGCGCAGCGCCTCGCGTATGTCGGAGAAGACGTCGAGCCCGTCCGCCGCGCGCGCGTGCACGGTGCCCGTGAATTCGTCGAACACCTCTGCCCGCAACCGAGCGTTGATGCGCATGAGGTCGAAGGCACTCGCACCCGCCGCCGCCGCCTCCGGGAGCGGATCGAACACGATCGTCAACTCGATCGGGACGCCGCGTGGGTCTTCGCCCTCAGCCGCCCGCGCCCGCACGATTCGGTAGAGCACGGGTCTGAAGACTCGCTGATAGCGCCGTCCTTGGTTCCATGCGCCCAGCTTCGCCGAGATCGGCGTGAACAGCTCCTCGTTGAGCGCGGCGACGAACCGCCGATCTAGCTGATGCCGCCAGGACGCGTCGGTCCCGTCGACAGCGTCGAGCAGGTCGCGCCACGTCAGCGTCTTCCGACCGTCGGCGAGGTTGAACAGCGAGAGCGTGAGTCCCGATGTTGCGCCGTCGCCCTCGACGACGCGAGCCGTCTCTGGAATGATCGAGCCGATCGACCCGACTCCCCGAAGGTCGAGCACGACGCGGTGACATGCGTAGTGCGAACGGTGAGCAAACGACTGCGTCGGGAATGCCCCGACAATAGCGTCGGCCGCGGCCGCGATCCGGTCCTCGCCTGCGTCGGCGGCGAGTGCGCCCCGCCGCCAGTCGTCCGAGATGCACCACGTCTCGCGACACAGCTCGCCGATGAACCGCTCGACGGCGGCCCGTTCCGCTGGGACACCCTGCAGGTTGGCAAGCGGACGTGGCGACCCGGATTCCGGATTGTAGAGGCACACGATCGCCGAGACGTCCTCCTCGTCGAAACGCGTGAACAGCCCCGCCTCGTAGAGGCACCAGTCCCAGTTCTCCGACGGCGACGTGAAGAGCAGCACGAGGAGATGACTACACGCGAGCTTCGTCTTGATCTGTCGGTTCCAGTCCGCGCCGGCCGAGATGTCGACACCCGAAACGAAGCACTCGATCCTGCCGTCGGCGAGGTGATGCAACGCGTCGCGCACCGCCATCGCGAGCGCATGGTCCTCGTGCTTGTGGCTGATGAAGATGCAGAACTTGTCATCCGGTATTCGTTCCACGGAACCCTCCCGTAGACCCAGCCCAAGGGTCGCATCCGGCGATGCGACATTCGCGCATCCCGAACGACATCCTCGCGCTCAGCGCGACACGCAGCATCGATACGCGCCACATTTCCGACTGTGCCGCCCTCGGGCGTTCTCGCGTCGATACGAGATGAAAACGGCGTTGCTGGTCTCGACCGACATGTGCTGCCCCGTTCTCGGGAGGTCACATCATGGCTCGTCCGTGCACTCCGTGTGCGGTTCGACGACGACGAGCTCGCGAACGAGCGGACGGGCGCGGCTCACGAGATCGTCGGTTCCGCCCGGGCCATCGGATGTCTTGCCGTCCCAGACGATCAACGCGCGCGGCCGGCCCGGATGTGCCTGTGCCGTCGCGACATCGAGCAGCCAACGGTTGTTGCGCTCGTAGAGGTCGTCGCTCGCGTTCCGCGGCCCGAGCTCCCGATCCTGGATCAAGACGCGGCAGCTGTCGCGCAGCGACGCGAAACGTGTCTCCCAGTCGGTCCCCGCGATCCGCACCGAGCTCTCGACGAACGACTCTTCGGGCTCGGGCAGGAGAAGCCAGACCTCGGCGCCCCGCCGTCGTGCCTGCTCGGCGGCAATGATGTCCGCGCCCCGCGCGCCACCGGTCAACAGGAGCGCAGAAGCATTCACGCCCCAGTTTTCTAGATATTTCGATATCGCTCGGGTTACATTCGCTTCTGCACCAGACGGGAAGCGGGAAGTCGTGCGGTCGGGGCGGTCAATCATGTGACCACCCACGACGACCACTTGCTCGAACCCACGTGGTGCCGTCGGAGACATCGGCGTCATCGCAGCCGAGCGTACTTGCGGTTGCAAGGCGCTTCGGTTTGACCGAGGAGAAGCGGATGGTCGAATCGTCCCGCACCCGACGGACATCGGGAGTCGCCGTCACCTGTACGGGCGTGTACGTCGACGAAGGCCGTGTCGGCACCCGTGGCGCGCCGGCCGGTGTCGAGCCGGACCGGCTCGTCGAGGGCATCGGCCGGGTCGACGACGACGCACTTCAGATCGTCGATTCCTTCGACGTCCTCGCCGCGCCGGCTGCACGTGGCATGCCGACAACGCCTCCGAGCGTCGAGCTCGAAATCGATCCCGCGCCGGGAATCGATCTGGCCTT
>JBEVDP010000369.1:0-13685 GCA_040513235.1 Acidimicrobiia bacterium
AGGCGCCGTCGATCTCGGAGACGATCGACTGGGCGCGCACGCTGCTCTACCTCGGCCGCAACGAGATCACGCCGGAGGTGCTGGGCGAGTCGTTGCACGTGCTGCTCAAGTACCAGACCGACATCACCAAGGCGCGCAAGGAACTCGGCGTCGACGCGCCGGTCACCACGCGGCGATGAGGTTGAGGGTGGAGGAGCGGAGGTCATGCACGCCGAAGGCCGCTCGCCGCAGCGACAGGGCGGGGTGACGATGTGGATCCGAAGAGCATCGCCGCCCGCGTCGACGCGTTGGTCGCGCAGAAGCTCCGAACCGAGGATGCTGACGTGACAGTCCTGCCCGCCGAGCCGCACATGCTCGACGTGTTGCAGGGCTTTGTGCACGAGCTTCGCACCGCGGGTCTGCCCGTTTCGATGACCGAGAACCTCGACGCGATGCGCGCGGTCGAGCACGTGCCGCTCGAAGACCGAGATTCGTTCAAGGCTGCGCTCGGCGCGACGCTCGTGAAGCACGCCGGCCACTACAAGGTGTTCGAGACCGTCTTCGAGGTCTACTTCTCGATGTTCAGCCCGGGCATCGACGAAGACGGCGGCGAAGGCGGCGAAGGCGGCGCCGACTTCGACCAGTTGCGCCAGGCGATGGAAGCCGCCGGAGCGATGGGCACGGTGTCGAACGAGGAGCTCGCGCAGATGCTCCTCGACGCGCTGATGAACATGGACCCCGAACAGCTCCGGCTGCTCGCGGGCGCGGCGGTCGCTCGGTTCGCAGGGATGGAGCCGGGCCGGCCGGTGGGCGGCGCGTACTACCTCTACCGCACGTTGCGGCAACTCGACGCCGACGGCCTCGTCGACAAGATGATGGACCGCGCCCAACAGGAGCAATCGGTCGGTGATGGCGCGTTCGACGAGCGACTCGCGCGCGAAGACTTCGAGGGCCGCCTGAAGGTGCTCAAGGAGTTGATCGAGGCCGAGATCCGGCGGCGGCTCGTGGCCGATCGCGGTGTCGAGGCGATGGCGCGCACATTGCGCAAGCCGCTGCCCGAAGACGTCGACTTCATGCACGCCTCGCGCGACGAGATGCAGCAGCTGCAACGCGCGATCTATCCGCTCACGCGTGCGCTCGCGGCCCGGCTCGCGCAGCGCCGGCGCCACCGGCACCGCGGCCAGCTCGACTTCCGCCAGACGATGCGACACTCGATGGCTTACGGCGGTGTGCCGGTCGAGCCGAAGTTCAAGCGGCCCCGGCCTTCGAAGCCGGAGATCATGGTCGTCGCCGACATCAGCGGCTCGGTGGCGTCGTTCGCGCGCTTCACGTTGCAGTTCGTGTACGCGATGCAGAGCGAGTTCTCGAAGGTGCGGTCGTGGGTGTTCATCGACGGCGTCGACGAGGTCACCCGGTTCTTCGACGAAGCCGACGAGATCGGCGAAGCGATCCAGCGCGTCAACACCGAGGCCGACGTCGTCTGGGTCGACGGCCACAGCGACTACGGCCACGCATTCGAGACATGGCACGAACGCCATATACGCGAGGTCACCAAGAAGTCGTCGGTGATCCTGCTCGGCGACGCGCGGAACAACTACCACGCGTCGCAGGCCTGGGTGTTGGGCGAGATGCGCAAGCGGGCCCGGCGGCTCTTCTGGCTCGACCCCGAGCCGCGGGGCTACTGGGACACCGGCGACTCGATCATCTCCGACTACGCCCCCTACTGCGACGGCGTCTACGAGTGCCGCAACTTGCGGCAGCTCCAGAAGTTCGTCGCCGATGTCGTCGAGGCCTAGCTTGCTGGTCCGTACATGACGGACGCGCCGACGCTCGTTGATCTCGGGTGGAACGACCGCCTTGCCGCGCTCGCGACCTTGGAAGAGCAGCCCGAAGCACACCCCGGCCGGGTGTCACGCGTCGATCTCGGCATCTCGACGGTGCTCACCGAGCATGGCGCGGAGAGAGCGGGCACGCCGATGGGCGGGGGGATCGCGACGGGTGACTGGGTTCTGATCGAGGACGAGCAGGTCGTCGCAGTGCTGCCCCGCACGTCGACATTCACACGCGGCGACCCGATGGACGGCGCGGCGCGCGACGAGCAGGTCGTCGCGGCCAACATCGACACCGTCTTCATTCTCCACCCGCTCACGACCGGCCCGAATCTGCGCCGGCTCGAACGTGAGCTCGTGCTCGTCTACGAGAGCGGGGCGATGCCCCTCGTCGTCCTCAGCAAAGCGGATCTCGTCGATGCGACCGACGAGGCGCAAAGCGCGGTCGAAGCCCTCGCGCCCGGACTCGAGTCGATCGTCACGAGCACGATGACCGGAGACGGCATCGACGAGCTCCGCACGCATGCAGCCGCGGGGCAGACGGTTGCGCTCATCGGCGCGTCGGGCGCGGGCAAGTCGACGCTCGTGAACGCACTCGTCGGCAACGAAGTGCAGGCAACCGGCGACGTGCGCGCGGGTGACCAGCGCGGTCGGCACACCACGACGGCGCGCGAACTCGTCCCGATTCCCGGCGGCGGCGTTTTGATCGACACGCCCGGCTTGCGTGCCGTCTCGCTGTGGGACGCCGACGAGGGGTTGAGCCGCGTGTTCGCCGACATCGAAGCGCTCGCGGCGACGTGCAAGTTCAGTGACTGCGCGCACGAGTCGGAACCCGGCTGTGCAGTGCTCGCCGCGATCGAACGCGGCGCGCTCGACCCGGCGCGGCTCGACAGCTACAAGCGGTTGGACGAAGAGCTCGACAAGACCGCGCGCCGCCGCGAAGGACGCGAACTCAGCAAGGCGATCAAGCAGATGTACAAGATTCGCCCCGACAAGTCACGCTAGCTCGTACGCTCCCGGCGACTTCGGCGCCCAAGGCTCGGGGCGTCGCAGGGTACCGGCGCCGCTGCACCCGCCTTAGGGCAGCAGCGACGCGATGCGATCGGCGATGCGACCGAGCGCGAGGAGCTGACGCCGCTCGCGCCGCCGGAACGCACGGCCGTCGCGACCGACGAAGAGCACCGCATCCCACTTGTCGAGCGGGGCGACCGCGAGGTCGTCGGGACCTGCATCGCCGGCAGCGACCGCGGCCGACGCGCTCGTCCCAGCCGCGAGGGCTTCGAGAACCGATGGCGCGGGCGCCCCGGTGCCGATGGTCGCGAGTGCGCGTCCCTCGCACAGCACGGCGCTCCAGTCGGCTTGGAACTCCGCGCGCACGTCGTTGGCGAGCGCCACCGCGAGGTCGCCGCGTTCCGTTGCCTGCGCGAGCGCTTCGACGGTTTCGAGCGCGTCGAGCCGGGGGTCGGGGAAGCGGTCGACGAGCCGCCACTCCTCGACCGAGACGCCGTCGACCTCTTCGATCTCGCGCACGAGCAGGTTCACGAGGTCGCCCCGGCCGAGCACGATGGCGAACTCGTCAACGGCGACGTGCTCGCTGCGTTCCAACACGTCGATGCCCACGATGTCGGCGCCGATCGCGCCGATGCGAGACGCGACGAGCCCGAGCGCGCCGGGCCGGTCGGGGAGCCAAATCCGCACAACCAGTCGGATGTCGTCGGGGCGGGAGCGTTCGGCGTCGGGATGCACGCCGAGAGCGTAAACCGCGAACTCTTCTCGTCACGCGGGCTTCACAGAACCGTCAAGGTTCGGTCCGCTTCGTACACTCTGCGCGTGGTCAAGGACTTCGAGCGGCTCGGCATCCTCGGCGGCACCTTCGACCCGGTCCACACCGGGCATCTCGTTGCCGCCCTCGAAGCGCGCAACCAGCTCGACCTCGACCGTGTCTTGCTCGTCGTCGCCGGCGACCCCTGGCAGAAGCAGGGGACCGTCGTCGCCCCCGCGGCGGCTCGGTACGAGATGGTCGCCGCCGCGATCGCGGGCCTCGACGGCTTGCAGGCATCGCGCATCGAGGTCGACCGCGAGGGCCCGACCTACACGATCGACACGGTCGAGGCGCTGGCCCGGCCCGGTCGCCGCCTGTTCCTCGTCGTCGGGGCCGACGTCGCGACCCGGCTCGACGGTTGGCACCGCGCGGACGATCTTCGCCACGCCGTCACGATCGCGGTTGTGACGCGTGGGGACGACGAGGCTCCCGTTGTTTCCGGCTGGAACGCCGAGGCGGTCACCATGCCCCGGCTCGACATCTCGTCGACCGAGATCCGGCGCCGCATCCCGGCGGACGCGCCGATCGACGGCCTCGTGCCCCCCGGCGCTGTCCGCGTCATCCGCTCGCGACGTCTCTACACTGCGGTCGAATGACCGCCCCGCGTGCCGACGGCCCTAGGCTCGCATCCCGACCACCAGGAACCTGACCGAGGGAGGTCCCACGGACGCGATCACGAGATCTCGGATCGCCGCCAGCGCGGCTCGCGACAAGAAGGGTGACGACATCCTCGTCCTCGAGGTCGGCGAAATCATGGGCATCGTCGAGAGCTTCGTGATCACGAGCGCGTCGAACACGCGTCTCGTGCGCACGATCGTCGACGAGATCGAACACCAAGTGGCCGAGCGCACGGGCGACAAGCCCCGCTCCGTCGAGGGCCTCTCCGACGCGTCGTGGGTCCTGAGCGACTACGGCGACTTCGTCGTCCACGTCTTCCTCACCGAGACGCGCGAGTTCTACGGCCTCGAACGGCTCTGGGCCGACGCCCCCCGCGTCGCCTGGGAAAGCGCCGAAGCGATTTAATCCGCGCCGGCCCCGGCGCGGGCGGCGCACGATGCGTACGCCGCTGATCCTCAAGTTGGAGACGGCCCGCGTCGCGGGGAGGACTCCGAGGAGCAGCTATTGACCCGAGCCCACGCTCCCGAGCCGGCCGGCTTTCGGGCGCCGTTGGTCCTGCTCGGTGCGGCGGCGGCCGTGTTCTTGCCCGCGCTCACGGTTGCGGCCGCCGAGCCGCCGCCGGACTGGGAGCTCGACCTCGCCGAGTGGATCAACGACGCGCCGGGTTGGCTGGCGGGTGTCCTCTGGCCCGTCATGCAACTCGGGACGGTCTGGGCCCCGGTCGTTATCGGGATCGCCGCCGCCTGGTGGTACGGCTGGCGGCGGGGCCTCGCCATTGTCGTCAGCGGAGTCGCGGCGTGGTTCCTCGCGAAAGTCGTGAAGGACATCGTGGAGCGGGGCCGGCCCCTCGAGTACCTGCCGAAGATCAACGTCCGCGAAGGTTCGGGCACCGGCCTTGGATTCGTCTCCGGCCACAGCGCCGTCGCGTTCGCGATTGCTACCGCGCTGATGTGGGTGCTGCCGAGGTGGGCGCGCGTTGTCGCATACGCGCTCGCGTCGTTGGTCGGCATCGCACGCATCATCTACGGCTTGCATCTTCCCGCCGATGTCGTCGGGGGCGCGTGTGCCGGGATCATGACGGCGTGTGTGGTCGAGCTGTTGCTCCGCGCGACACAGGTACGCTCGCTACAGAATGCGTGAGCGCACCTCAGCGGCGAACGATGCCGACGCGTCCGCCCCCGGAGGTCGCGCCGTCGCCGCGATCCCGGATCCGTTCGAGCCGCCCGAGAGCGAGCCGCCGCTCGACATCGACGGCGTGTCGGTTCGCATCACGCGACCCAAACGAGTGCGCAGCGCGAGCGATGTCATCCGCCTGCTCATCGGCACCGGGCTCGTCGTGCTCGGAATCGTGTTGGCGACGATCGCCGACGACACCGTTGGTGGCGCGCAGGCCGACCTGATCGACGAGATCGGTCGCATCCCGTCCCGGCTGCAGGAAGCAGTGATCGGCGTCGCGCAGGTGCTCGGCGCGAGTGTCGTGCTCGCGATCGTGGGCGTGCTCGCAGTGCGCCTCCAGTGGCGGCGGCTGGGCGTGTTGTTGTTGGGTTCGATCGTCGCAACTCTCGCGATGCACCTCGTGGCCGAAGCGTTGAAGCTGCCCGAGACGACGCGCGCGATCGCCGACAACGCGGTCGGGACAGGTTGGATCGACGATCCCGGCTTTCCAAGCTCGGGCTACCTCGCGTCGAGCGCGGCCGTCGTGACGCTCGCGGGCGTGTGGCTCAGTAGGCGTTGGAAGCGCGCACTCTGGGCCGCGGTCATCGTCCTCGCCATCCTGCGGCTGCTGTCGTCGGCGACGGGCGCGCTCGATGTCGTCCTCGCGATCGCGGTTGGCGTGGTCGTCGGCTCGCTCGCGCTTGTCGCGTTCGGTGCGCCGAACCGCGCTCCCGATGCGCCCCAGCTCGTCGAGTTGCTGCGCTCGGTCGTGCCCGACCTGCGCGGTGTGCGTTCCGCAGCCGGTGGCACCGACTCGCACGCGTACGAACTCACAACCGACGACGGGCGGTCCTTCTTCGCGAGGTTGCGTACGCCCGAAGATCGCAGCGCCGACTACCTCGCGCGTTGGTATCGCTCGTTGCGACTCCGGGGTCGCGAAGTCGAGCCGCCCTACGCGACGGCGAAACGCCGCATCGAACACGAGATGCTCGCACTCCGCACCGCCGGCGACCATGGGGCGTCGACACCGGATGTCATCGGTATGGGCGCGTCGGCGGACGGATCAGCCGTACTGGTCACGACGCGGATTGACGGGCAGCCGCTTACCGAGCTCGGTCCCGGTGCCCTGGACTCGCCGCTGCTCGAGGCACTGTGGCGCGAAGTCGACGCGCTGAACGGCGCGCGGGTCAGCCATCGGAACCTCGCGCTGGAGAACGTCATTGTCGACGCGAACCGGCGACCCCATCTCGTCGACTTCGACGACGCCGAGCTCGCGGCCGACGGGCTCGACCGCGCGCGCGACGTCGCGCAGGTGCTCGTCGAGACCTCGCTGCTCGTCGGTGCGGAACCGGCGGTGGCTGCGGCCTGCGAAGCGCTGGGTCCGGCGCGGGTGGGTGCCGCGCTCCCGCTCCTCCAGCCGCTCGCGTTGCCTCGCGCGATCCGGAATCGACTGCGTAAGGGCGATGTGTCGCTCGACGAACTGCGGCTCGCAGTGTGCCGGCAGACCGGCGTCGAGGAAGTCGCGCTCGAGCGTCTCGAACGCATCAAGCCCCGCACCTTGTTCGCGATCGTCGCGATGGGCATCGGGTTCTATTTCCTCTTGCCCCAGCTCGCGAACCTCGGCGACACGGTCGACGCGTTCCAGCAGGCTGACGTCGAATGGCTCCTGTTGCTGCTGCTCGGGTCGGCGCTCACCTACGTGTTCGCTGCCATCGCCTTCGCGGGCTCCGTTGCCGAGCGCGTGCCGTTCGGCGCCGCGTTGCGTTCCCGCGTCGCCTCGTCGTTCGTATCGAGTTTCACGCCCGCGGGTACCGGCGGCATGGCCCTCGGCGTCCGGGTGCTCCAGCGAACCGGCGTCGATCCGGCCGCGGCGGCGGCGTCGGTCGGTATCAACCAAGTGGCAGGCGTCTTCGTGCACGTGGTGCTCCTGGTTGCGTTCGTCTCGTGGACCGGTCGCAGTGGCGTGGGCGGATTCTCGTTGCCCGACAGCACCGTGCTGCTCTTGGGCCTCGCCGTCGTGCTCGGCATCTTCGGGGTCGCCCTCCTGTTCCGCAAGGTCCGGCGAATCGTCCTCGACCCCGCGCTGCGCGCCGCGCGCGCCGCGGCGTCGGAGATCGCGGGCGTGTTCCGCAGTCCGTTGCGCGTCTGCATGCTGTTCGGCGGCGCCGCAGGCACCACGCTCGCGTACGTGGTCGCGTTCGCGGCCGCGGTCGAGGCGTTCGGCGGCGGGCTGTCCTTCCCGCAAATCGGCGCCGCGTATCTCGGTGCGTCGATCGTCGGGAATGCCGCACCGACGCCCGGCGGGTTGGGCGCGGTCGAGGCCGCGCTCGTGGCGGCACTCACCGGATTCGGAATGGCGAGTGGGCCGGCGGTATCAGCTGTTCTGACGTTCCGTCTGGCGACGTACTGGTTGCCGACGGCTCCGGGATGGTTCACCTTCAGTTGGATGCAGGCCCGCGAGGAGATCTGACGTTGCACGTCCGGCGCGGCGCGCTCGCGCTGTTGTTACTCGCCGGCGCCGCATGCTCCGGCGATGATGGGGAGGCTCCGAGGAGCGCGCGTGAGGCGCGCGCCGAGCACACAACGACGAACCTGGCGCCGCCGCCACCCACAACGACGCCGCCCGTCCCCGCGCCAACGCCGGTGTTCGTGACCGCCGACATTGACGAGGACGTGTTCGCGTTCGGCGCCGAGTTTCAGGGCTCGAGCGGCGCACTCTCGCTCGCGGGACCGATCGTCGACATCGCTACCACTCGGTCGGGCGCCGGCTATTGGTTGCTCGGCGCCGATGGCGGCGTCTTCGCGTACGGGGACGCGCCCTTCGCCGGGTCGGTCGTGGAAACGGGCGGCGTGAGCGCGGTCGCAATCGCGCCGACACCGTCGGGTTTTGGTTACTGGGTGCTCAGCACGCGCGGTCAGGTCCGCGCCTTCGGGGATGCAGTCGACCACGGTTCCGCGATCGACCTTCCGCTCGCGAGGCGCGCCGTTGCGTTGACATCGACTCCGGCCGGCGACGGCTACTGGGTCGCGTTGCACGACGGCGGGGTCCTCGGCTTCGGGACAGCCGCGGGCGCACCAGACGCGCGCCCGCTCAACGCGCCGATCGTCGGTATCGACGCGACGTCATCGGGCCAGGGCTACATGCTCGCCGCGGCCGACGGCGGCGTGTTCGCGTCTGGCGACGCCGCGTTCGTCGGGTCCGCGACTGCGCTCGGGCTGCGTGCACCCGTCGTCGACATCGCGCTCCGGCCCGGCGGTTACTGGCTCGCGGCCGCCGACGGCGGTGTCTTCGCATTCGGCGCGCCATTCCTGGGGGCCGCGACCGACCTCGACCTCGGTACCAAACCCGTCGTCGCGCTCGCGGCCGCGGGCGAGGGGTACCTGCTGGCGCGCGGGTCACGCCGAACCGCGGGTGGCGGCGGCGTCCTCGCGATCGGCGACTCGGTGATGCTGGGCGCACGCGGTGCCTTGCAGAACGCGATCCCCGGCATCGCAGTCGACGCGACCGTGAGCCGTCAGTTCTCCCAGTTGCCCAGCGTGCTCGCGGGGTACCGCGACCGCGGGCAGCTACCGGGCACGATCGTCATGCACCTCGGAACCAACGGATCCGTCACATCAGGCGACCTCGATGCCGCGATGCAGATCGCCGACGGCCGTCTGGTCGTGTTCGTGAACGTCTGGGTGCCGCGGCGATGGGAAGCGTCGTCGAACGCCGCGATCATCGACGGCGCCGGCCGTTGGGGTGCGCGAGTGGCCGACTGGCGCAGCATCGCGGCGCAAGGCGGAGTGCTCGCCGGCGACGGCTACCACGTCAATGGCGCCGGCGCGAACGAGTACGCCGCCATGGTGCAAGCCGCAATCAACTGAACTGGCGTCAAAAACCACCGCCCCAGGGGCGAAATTGACGCCAGTTCGTCAAGCCGGAGCCGAGCGGCGCGCGCGGAACCTGAGGCGAGGAAAAGCGACGCACGTAACGTGCGTCGCCCGAGCCGGGGCCCGAGCGGCCCTCTGAGCGGAAAAGGGGTCGGTGGAGGCGAAGGGGATCGAACCCTCTACCTCTTGCATGCCATGCAAGCGCTCTACCAACTGAGCTACGCCCCCGGTGGGAGCAGCGAGAGTATCAGGAGGAATCCCCGGGGCCTGCTGTCGGGCCACTTGTAATCTGGCGGGCGATGACCAGGAGCGACGAAACGCCCGAGCATCGCTACAACGCGCAGCTCGCCAATGAGATCGAGCAGCGGTGGCAGAACCGGTGGGACGACGAGCGCGTCTTCTGGACGCCGAATCGGATGGGCCTGCTCGCCGAGGATCCGCGGGGTGTCGCCGAACGGCCGTCGATGTTCATCCTCGACATGTTCCCGTACCCGAGCGGAGTCGGCCTGCACGTCGGCCACCCCTTGGGGTTCATCGGTACCGACGTGTACGCGCGCTTCCAACGCATGCAGGGCTTCAACGTGCTGCACGCGATGGGCTTCGATGCATTCGGCTTACCTGCCGAGCAGTTCGCCGTGCAGACCGGTCAGCACCCGAGCGTCACCACCGAGCAGAACATTGCCACGATGCGACGGCAGCTACGCGCCCTCGGCCTCGCGCATGACCCCCGCCGCGGTCCTTCCACCGCCGACGAGTCGTACTACCGCTGGACGCAGTGGATCTTCCTGAAGATCTACAACTCCTGGTACGACAGCGATGCGGATCGGGCCCGCCCCGTCGAGGAACTGGTCGAGGAGTTCCGCAGTGGTGCCCGGCTCACGCCACAGGGCCTTCCGTTCGACGACTTGGGTAGCACCGAACAGCGCGAGCTCATCGACTCCTACCGGCTCGCGTTCGTCGACGAGTCACCCGTCAACTGGTGTCCCGGGTTGGGCACGGTTCTTGCCAACGAGGAAGTAACGCCGGACGGCCGTAGTGAGCGCGGCAACTTCCCGGTCTACAAGCGCCCGTTGAAGCAGTGGATGTTGGGTATCACGGCGTACGCGGACCGGCTGATAGCGGATCTCGACATCGTCGACTGGCCCGACTCGATCCGCAACATGCAACGCAACTGGATCGGGCGCAGCACGGGCGCGTATATCCGCTTCCCGGTCGAAGGGCACGAAGACCTCGAGATCGAGGTGTTCACGACGCGGCCCGACACCGTGTTCGGCGCCACCTACATGGTGCTCGCGCCCGAGCACCCGCTCGTGAACGAGATCACTGCCAACGAGTGGCCCGGCGACGAGATCTTCGTCGACTGGGAGAGCAGCCCGATCGACAGTTGGAAGGGCGTATTCGGGATGGTCGGCCCGCCTGCCGAGGCGGTGCACCGCTACCGCGAGTTCGTCGGCGGCAAGTCCGATCTCGAACGCGAGACCGAAGGCCGCGACAAGAGCGGCGTGTTCCTCGGCGCCTTTGCGATCAATCCGGTCAACGGCGAGCCCATCCCGATCTTCGTCGCCGACTACGTCCTCATGGGGTACGGCACCGGCGCGATCATGGCCGTGCCCGGCCAAGACGAACGCGACTGGGAGTTCGCCGAGATGTTCGGCCTGCCGATCGTGCGCACGGTGCAACCACCCGACGCTTGGGAGGGTGAGGCGTACTTGGGCGACGGGCCCGCGATCAACAGCGGGTTCCTGGACGGGATGAACGTCGCCGACGCCAAGGCTGCGATCATCGAGTGGCTCGAAGCGAACGACCACGGGACCGCGGCCGTCACCTACAAGTTGCACGACTGGCTGTTCAGCCGGCAGCGCTACTGGGGCGAACCGTTCCCGATCGTCTACGACGAGCACGGCCCGATCGCGTTGCCCGAGTCGATGCTCCCGGTCGCGCTGCCGGAGATGACCGATTTCCAGCCGCGCACGTCCGACGACCCCGACGCGCTCCCAGAACCACCGTTGTCACGCGCGTCTGACTGGGTGGAGGTCGAGCTCGACCTCGACGGTCCGAAGTGGGCGGGCCAGGGCGCCGGCCGCCAGGTGTACCTGCGCGAGACGAACACGATGCCGCAGTGGGCGGGCTCGTGCTGGTACTACCTGCGCTACCTCGACCCGACGAACGAAGACGCGATGGTCGACCCGGCGGTCGAGGCCGCGTGGGCCGACTCGAAAGCCGGTCTCGTCGACCTGTACGTCGGCGGCGTCGAACATGGCGTGTTGCATCTGCTGTACGCGCGCTTTTGGCACAAGGTGCTGTACGACCTCGGCTACGTGTCGACACCAGAGCCGTTCCAGCGTCTGTTCAACCAGGGCTACATCCTCGCCGCGGCGTACACCGACCAGCGCGGCATGCACGTCGAGGCCGAAGAGGTGGAAGTGCGCGATGGCGAGTTCTTCTTCGAAGGCCAAGGGGTCACGCGTGAGTTCGGCAAGATGGGCAAGAGCTTGAAGAACGCCGTCGCACCCGACGACATCTACCGCGACTACGGCGCCGACACCTTGCGGCTGTACGAGATGTTCATGGGACCGCTCAACGTGTCGCGCCCCTGGAACATGGCCGACATCGTCGGCGTGCACCGGTTCCTGCAGCGGTTGTGGCGCAATCTCGTCGCCGAGGAGACGGGTGTCGCCCACGTGAGCGAAGAGCGAGCGGACGACGAGACCCGGCGCTTGCTGCACCGCACGATCGCCGCGGTGCGCGCCGACATGGAGTCGTTGAGCTTCAACACCGCGATCGCGCGCCTGTTCGAACTGAACAACCACCTCACGCACGTGGTGCAGGAGCAGGGGAGCACCCCGCGCGAAGTCGCGGAGTCCCTCGTGCTGATGGTCGCTCCGCTCGCGCCGCACATCGCCGAAGAGCTGTGGGAACGCATTGGTCACTCCGAAACGCTCGCATACGAAGACTTCCCCGAGCCCGACCCCGAGTTGCTGAAGGAAGACGCGGTCGAGGTGCCGGTGCAGGTCGGCGGCAAGGTCCGCAGCCGCATCACGGTGCCCGTGGGTGCCGACGACGCCACCCACGAACGGCTCGCGAGGGAGGACACGCGCATCGCCGAGCTGCTCGACGGCGCAACCGTCCGCAAGACGATCGTCGTCCCCGGCCGCCTGATCAACTTCGTCGTCTAGGACGAACGCTCGCGTCGTTGTAAGGTGGCGCAACTTCCTCCGCACTTCCTCCAGCAGTCCTTGGCGCGCCTCGGAGGAAGCAATGGCGGAGGAAACGGTTCCTGAAGGTTTGGAGCGGTGGCGCCGCGACCCGCGTGTCGCGATCGGCGTCGTCGCGCTCGTCATCATCGGCGCCGTCGTCGCCTGGATGCGCGTGGGGTCGAGTGCCGCGCCCGCGCCGGCCGCGCCGGCGAGCAGTGTCGTGCCTTCGCCATCGTCGGCGGCACCGGCCGTCGCGCTCGTGCACGTGGTCGGCGCGGTGGTCGCGCCAGGTGTCGTGGAACTCGACGCCGGCGCGCGCGTGCTCGACGCGCTGACGGCCGCCGGCGGCGCGACGCCGGACGCCGATCTCCAGCGGCTGAACCTCGCCGCGCCCGTCGCCGACGGCCAGCGTGTCGCGGTGCCCCGGATCGGTGAGGCGCTACCGCCCCCGGTGGAAGGAATTGCTGATCCCGGGTCGGGTGGACCTTCCGGTCCCGTGAACCTGAACACCGCGACCGCGGCGGAACTCGAAGTGTTGCCGGGCATCGGTCCGACTCTCGCGGGGGCGATCGTCGCCGAACGCGAAAAGCGCGGCCGCTTCGAGTCCGTCGAAGATCTCAAGCAGGTGCGAGGAATCGGCGAGCAGCGTTTCGCCGACTTGAAAGAGCTGGTCACCGTGTGATCCCGCGGGCGGATGCGGGACCGCTCATCGCGGTGTCAGCATTGATCGCCGGGCTCCTGCTCGGACGGCAGCTCGGGCCCGATCGAGCTACCACGTTGTTTGCCGTCGGCGTCGGGGGATTGCTTGGCGCTTGGTTCGTCGACGGGCGGGTCCGTGCAGTCGTCGCGGCGGTTGCCCTGTGCGTCTTGGGCGCGGCCTTGATGGCTCGCGCCCTCGACGGCGTCGAGCATCATGGCTTGCGCGCCGAGGTGACGCGCGGCGAGGCGGCCGAACTGACGGGGACGTTGGTGTCGGATCCCGACCACGACCGCTATCGCGCCGACGCGTTGCTCCGGGCGGCGGGCGCGGATCGAATTGTGGTGGTCAGGGCCGGCGGCGACGACGCGGCCCGTCTCGGCGCGCTCGACGCGGGCGATCGCGTCGTCGTCAGCGGTCGGCTCGCGCCCCTCCCCGACGATCGCTTCGCCACCGGATGGCGGTGGCGCCACGCGGTTGCGGTGCTGGACGGCGCGGAAGTCCGCTCGTTCTCT
>JBEVDP010000370.1:0-5885 GCA_040513235.1 Acidimicrobiia bacterium
GGTAATGGGCGACACGTTCCGGGTCGCGTCGGTTTCGGATCTCGCACCGGGTACGTCCCGACGTGTCGACGTCGACGGCCACCGCATCGCGCTCGTGCGCATCGGCGACGACTTCTATGCGATCGGCGACGACTGCTCGCACGCCGACTACTCACTCTCCGAAGGTGACGTGTGGGAAGACGAGTGCGAGATCGAGTGCCCGAAGCACGGTTCGACGTTTTCGCTGAAGACGGGTGAACCGCAGACGCTCCCCGCGACGCGCCCGGTCCCCGTGTACGAAGTCGTCGTCGAAGCCGACGACGTGAAGGTGGTCTTACCGTGAGCGAGCGTCAAGCGTGAGCGTTTTGAAGGTCTCGGATCTGCACGTCGAGGTGGCGGGCGTCGAGATCCTGCGCGGGGTCGACCTCGAAGTCCGGTCGGGCGAAGTGCACGCGCTCATGGGTCCGAACGGATCCGGCAAGTCGACGCTTTCACACGCGCTCATGGGTCGCGGCGACTACAAGGTCACGCGAGGTTCGGTCACCATCGACGGCGAGGAACTGCTCGACAAGCCCACATGGCAGCGCGCGCAGCTCGGGCTGTTCCTCGCGATGCAGTATCCGGTCGAAGTGCCGGGTGTGCGTCTCGAAGACCTCGTCGGCGCGTCGCTCGGCAGCCGTGGCATCACGGCCGACGGTCTCTCCGATCGCGTCCGGGCCGAGTCGACGACGCTGGGCGTTCCGGCGGGACTCCTTGAACGCGGTGTGAACGACGAGTTCTCCGGCGGCGAGAAGAAGCGGGCCGAGACAGTCCAGCTCGCGGTACTCGCGCCGAGGTTCGCGGTGCTCGACGAGATCGACTCCGGTCTCGACGTCGATGCCCTGCGCGACGTCGCAAGGCGCGTCGAGCGCATGACCAACGACGACAATCTTGGCGTGCTCGCGATCACGCACTACGCCCGCCTGCTCACCGAGTTGCGCCCCGACCGCGTGCACGTGCTGCTCGCAGGGCGCGTGGTGCTGAGCGGCGGCGCCGAACTCGCCGATCGCCTCGAAGCGACGGGCTACGAAGGCATCGCGGCCGAGGTCGGCGTCGACGAGCTCACCGTCGAGATGCCCACCGAAGCCGACCCCTTCAGCGATCCCACCAAAGACAGCCCCACCAACCCCTTCGCCGACCCACTCGCTTAGGGGTACCGTCCGCTGATGGCGGTCGTGCTGATTACTGGTGGGAGCAGCGGGATCGGGCTCGCGATCGTGCAGCGGTTGGTGGCGGCGGGCGATCGCGTCTTCACCGCATCACGGAACCCGACGCGCAACGACCTGCCCGAAGGCGTGACGCCGATCGTGCTCGACGTCGCCGACCCCGAGAGTGCGCGTGGTGCGATCACACGCGTGGTCGACGCCGCGGGCCGGATCGACGTCCTGATCAACAACGCGGGCACGATGGCGCTCGGCGCCCTGGAAGAGATCACCGACGAGGAAGCGCACCGCGTCCTCGAAGTCAACCTTTTCGGGCCACTGCGCCTGGTGCGCGCGGTCCTCCCGATCATGCGCGCCCGAGGCGACGGTCACATCGTGAACGTGTCGTCCGTGAACGACGTGGTCTGGCCCGTGTTCGGTGGTTGGTACTCGGCGTCGAAGGCCGCGCTCACGAGCATCACCGCCACGCTCGACAGCGAGGTCCACGGTTTCGGTATCCGTGTCACCACGGTGGCTCCCGGGTACTTCGAGAGCGAGATGTCCGCCGGCCTGGTGGAGCAACCGATTCCCGAGGACTCCGCGTATCGCGCGGCGCTCGAAGGGATGCGGGCTTACAACGCGACGCGGGTCGCCGCCGATCCGGCCGCGGTGGCCGAGGCGGTCGACCGCTGCATCCGTGACCCGGACCCGCCTGTGCGCCTTGTCGTCGGGAGCGATGGCGTCGCCATGGACCAATGGGTGCGCGACACGCCACCAAGCGAGGTCACGGCGCTCATGCGGCAACTCGCGGCGCGCTTGGCCCCGAGCGACAAGAGCTAGGGAGCAGGCGGAGGCGGAGCCGGAACAGCCGTCACGGGGGCAACAGTTGCGGGTGGCGGCGCGGTGTCGGGCGGCGGCGGCACCGGCGGTGCGGTCTCGGGCGGCGCAGTCTCCGGCGGTGCCGTTTCCGGCGGCGCCGTCGCTGGCGGCGGCGTGGGTGACGGATCCGACGGGCCGTTCGAGCTCGCGCGGCCGCCGTTCGGGCTGTCGGCCGGGTAGCCGCCTTCGGGGGCTTGGATGCCGAGCACGTAGACGGTCATGTCCTTGTACACGAGGGTGTTGAACACCTCCGAGACGTGCATCGGCACTCGCGCGCAGCCATGCGACGCGGGCTTCGTTGGAACCGACGTGTAGCCGTGCACCGCAATGCCGCCGTTGAAGTACCACGGGTTGTACAGCTGGCCGAGGTCGCCGTCGCGCCAGCCGTTCACATGCCATTGGAACTTGTACTTGCCCGCCGGTGTCACCGCGTACTGGCAACCGTCTGTACCGCCGCAGAAGCGCTTGCCGTTCCCGGTCGAAGTCGTCGTGATGAGCGCGACCTGGTAGCCCTTGTAGACGGTGATCACCTGCTTGTCGAGGTCGATCTCGACGCGGTCGGCTTCGGGCGCGTCCTGCACGAGCGGGAACGGGAACTGGAACACGTTGAGCGCGTCGACCCACACTTGGTCGATCACGCCGTCACGCGGCCACCCGAACAGCTTGTCGACCGTCTCGACCGCGAAGCGCGTCTTCTCGTCGAACTTCCCGTCGACCGGGCCCGGATCGAAGTGCAGGTCGAGCAGCCGTTGCTCGTAGGTGAGCAGCTGGAGCGACTGGCTGCCTTGGCGGATGCTGCCGTTGGGAACCGGAGGCAGCGCGCCGGCTGCGGGCTGCACGAACGGCGGGATGGTTGTCGTCGTGGTCGGCGGGATGGTCGTCGTGGTGGTCGTCGACGACGTCGACGTCGACGTGGTGGTCGGAGCGTCCGTGGGGAGGGTCGCGGCGGCGAGGTTCGGCTCGGCCGCGGCTTCGTCGTCGTTCTGCGCGACGATCTGCGGGACGGCGATCGCGAGCAGCATCACGACGACCAATCCGACGAGCGCCACCCGGATCCAGAACCCGCGCCGGCTCGGGCGGTCGGCTTCGGCGGGTCGGGCAGGATCGTCGGGAGACACGGCGCACGAAGGCTACCGGACGTGCCCGGCGGTTCTCGGGCAAGGTGATGCGGCGTCGGAACGTGATCGTGGTGCCGTCGGCGTGCGAGTCACGCGGTTCGTCGACCACGCCGCAACGGTAACGGAGGAACCTGGCGCCGCCGCACGCGCGAGGAGACCCCTCGCGTCAGTGGGTCGGTTGCGACTCGGCCTCGATGAGCGCCGCGAGGGCGGCATCGGACACGACTGCTGTCCGCAGGTCGAGCAGGAAGTCGACGACTTCCGCGGCCGACACCACGTCGCGAACGGCGAAGCGTTCGAGTGCCTCGTCGATCAGCGTGACGAGCCCGGCCTGGTCCATGTCGACTCCTCCTCGGTGGATCCACCAGGGATCCGTAGCGGCATCGTAGTCGCCGTCAGCAACGGCGTTGTCACACCCCACGTTCAACGTCCATTACGACGGTTCCATTTCGGCCCGGAGCCAATGGTGTGACGGATGTCGCAATCGGATCGGACTGGCCCACAGGCACTAGGCGGGGGCGGTCTCGATCTCTTCGATGCCCTGCTGGAGGGCATTCCACGCCAGCGTGGCGCACTTGATGCGCACGGGGAATTTCACGACACCCTGGAGCGCCTCGAGGTCGCCCAGCCGCACGCCTTCGAGCTCGTCGGCCAGGTCGCTGCCGTCGCCTTCGCCCTCGAGCTTCGACTCGTGGATGCTCATCAGCGCTTTGAATGCACGGATGAGCTGACGCACCTCGGCGACGGGCTTGCCCTTCACGGCCGCGCTCATCATCGACGTGGAAGCCTGGCTGATCGAGCAGCCCTGCCCGCCGATCTTGATGTCGGTGACGAGTTCGGTGTCGGGATCGAGGTCGAGATAGAGGACGACCTCGTCGCCGCACAGCGGGTTGAAACCCTCGACCTTGTGGGCAGGCGGCACGTCGAGCTCGCCGCGGTTCCGCGGCGAGCGGTAGTGGTCGAGGATGATCTCTCGGTAGAGGTCTTCGAGGCCGGCCATCGTTGCGATCCTAGGCGGTGAAGAATTTCTCGGCCTTGGCCAACGCCTCGATGAGCACGTCGACGTCGGCGGTGTCGTTGTAGACGTAGAACGACGCCCGGCTCGTGGCCGGTACGCCGAGCTGGCGCATGAGTGGCTTGGCACAATGGTGTCCGGCGCGCACGCACACCGCGTCCTCGTCGAGAACCTGGCTGATGTCGTGCGCGTGGATGCCGTCGAACAGGAACGACACCGCGCCGCCGCGGATCGAAACGTCGCGCGGACCGTAGATCGTGAGCGTGTCGGGAAAGTTGTCGCGCAATGCGTCGATGGCGTAACGCGTGAGCTGCATCTCGTGCTCGCGCACGGCCGTCATGCCGAGCCCCTGCATGTAGTCGACGGCGGCACCGAAGCCGATCGCTTCCACGATCGGTTGCGTGCCGGCCTCGAACTTCCACGGGATGTCGTTGGGCGTGAAGCCCTCGACGCGGACGTCGCGGATCATCTCGCCGCCGCCGAGGAACGGGGGCATCGCTTCGAACAGCTCGGCCCGGCCCCACAGCGCGCCGATCCCGCTCGGCCCGCAGAGCTTGTGCGCGGAGAAGGCGACGAAGTCGGCGTCCCACGCTTGCACATCGGTGGGGACGTGCGGCACGTACTGACACGCATCGACGACGATCAGCGCGTCGTGTGCATGCGCGGCGTCGGCAAGCGGCCGGATGTCGTTGATGGTGCCGAGCACGTTCGACATCGCGCTGATCGCCAGTAAGCGCGCACCGTCGAGCAGTTGGTCGAGGTTCGACAGGTCGAGGCGGAAGTCGTCGGTGAGCGGGATCCACCGCAACTCGATGTCCCGCTCGGCGGCGAGGATGTGCCACGGGACGACATTGGCATGGTGTTCCATGTGCGACAGCACGATCGCGTCGCCCGGCTGCAGGTTGGCGCGCGCCCACGAGTACGCGACGAGGTTGATGCCCTCGGTCGCATTGCGCACGAACACGAGCTCCGATTCCGAGTTCGCGTTCACGAACCGAGCGACCTTGCGGCGTGCGGCTTCGAACGCGGCCGTCGCTTCCTCGGCGATCGAGTACACGCCGCGGTGGATGTTGGCGTAATAGCGCCGGTAGCAGTCGTCCATCGCGTCGAGCACTGCATTCGGCTTCTGCGCCGACGAGGCGGAGTCCAGGTAGACGAGGCGCTTCCCGTTGACCTCGCGCTCGAAGATCGGAAAGTCCCCTTTGAGTGTCGCGACGTCGAGCCCGCTCACGAGGCGTCCTCGAGCCGGAAGGTGTCGAAACCGGCACCCTCGACCGTCGCGGCGAGTTCGGGCCCGCCGGTGGCGACGATGCGGCCGTCGACCAAGACGTGCACAACGTCGGGGACGAGGTGCTCGAGGATGCGCTCGTAGTGCGTGATCATCAGGATGCCCATGTTCGGGCGCTCGGCACGCACCTCCTGGATGCCGGCCGCGACCTGCTTCAGTGCGTCGATGTCGAGGCCCGAATCGGTTTCGTCGAGCACGGCGACCTCGGGCTCGAGCAACGCCATCTGGAGAACCTCGTTGCGCTTCTTCTCGCCACCGGAGAAGCCCTCGTTCAGGTACCGCTGCGTGAAGCGGTCGTCCATGCCGAGCCGTTTCGTCCACGCGAGGAGCTGCATGCGCACTTCGAGCACGGAGTAGTCGTCGATGCCCTTGCGGCGCGACATCGCCTGGCGCAAGAAGTTGAACACCGACACGCCCGGGATCTC
>JBEVDP010000371.1:0-3510 GCA_040513235.1 Acidimicrobiia bacterium
CGAGCGTCGGGAGCCGGGTATCTCATCCCACCGGGCGCAAGCGCCCGGCGGGAGCCCCGAACCGGCGAGCAGCGAGCGGGGCCCGAGCGGCCCGGCCCGAGGAGACGCAGGGCGCAGCGACCGAAGGGGAGCGGAGCCCGGAGTCGACCCATCAACGAGGGCCAGGAGCGGACAAGTATGAGCATGCCGTTCTACGTCTCGCCCGAGCAGGTGATGAAGGACCGCGCCGATTACGCGCGCAAGGGCATCGGCCGGGGCCGCAGCCTCGTGGCGCTGGAGTGCGCGGCCGGCATCCTCATCGTCGCCGACAACCCGTCGCGCACGCTCTCCAAGATCAGCGAGATCTACGACCGCATCGCGTTCGCGGCAGTTGGCCTGTACAGCGAGTACCAGCTGCTGCGCATCGCCGGCGTGCGCGCCGCCGACCTCAAGGGCTACTCCTATTCGCGCGAGGACGTCTCGGCCAAGGAGCTCGCCAACTCGTACTCACAGACGCTCCACCAGATCTTCACGCACGAGATGAAGCCGTACGAGGTGGAGCTGCTCGTCGCCCAGGTCGGCTACGGCGACGACGACAACGCGGAGATGTACCACATCATGTACGACGGTGTGGTCATGGACGAGCAGAACTACTCGGTGCTCGGCGGTTCTGCGGACGCGATCACCGAGGCCATCAAGGAGCAGTACCAACCCGGTCTCGACCTCACCGGCTCAGTGAAGCTGGGCGCGAAGGTGCTCGGCGCCGACGACACGCCGCTCACCGTCGAACAGCTCGAAGTCGCGCTGCTGGACCGCAGCCGCCCGCGCCGCGCCTTCCGGCGCTTGAAGTCGGACGAGCTCGCAGGAATCCTCGAGTAAGTCTGGTCGCTAGAACGCGTGGGTGACGGCCTGCACCAGGCGGCCCGCCACGACCGCGAACAGGATCGCGGCGACCGCGATGCGCCAGCCCAACAACCGCGGCCGGCGCGGCGGGCGATCGTCGTCGAGCACCTCGTCGGCCTCGTCGACCTCGTCGACCAGTAGCACCAGGCTCGCATCAGCCGCGTCCTCGTCGGGGACGAAGACGTCGACCCGGGCCATCTCACCGACGGTGAGTCCGTAGACCCCGTCGAGCGCGCCGCGCAGCTCCACTTCGAAGCCCTCGGATTCCAGGCGCGCCGCGAGCACGTGGGCCCGGAACGACCCGTGCACCGATGTGAGGCGAGTCATGGCCACGAGCCGAGTGTACGGGCCCCATACACTGCGGCCAGATGGAACGGCGCATCTTCGGCCTCGAGAACGAGTACGGCGTCACCTGCACCCTGCGCGGCCAACGCCGGCTGAGCCCCGACGAGGTCGCTCGCTACCTCTTCCGCCGTGTCGTCTCCTGGGGCCGCTCGAGCAACGTGTTCTTGGAGAACGGCGCCCGCCTCTACCTCGACGTCGGCAGCCACCCTGAATACGCGACGCCGGAGTGCGACTCGATCCACGATCTCGTCGTGCACGACAAGGCCGGAGAGCGCATTCTCGAGAGCCTCGTGCAGAGCGCGGAGCAACGGCTGCGCGAGGAGGGCATACGCGGCGAGGTATTCCTGTTCAAGAACAACACCGACAGCGCGGGTAACTCGTACGGCTGCCACGAGAACTACCTCGTCGAGCGCGACGGCGACTTCTCCAAGTTCACCGACGTGTTGATCCCGTTCCTCGTGAGCCGGCAGGTATATGCGGGCGCGGGCAAAGTACTCCAGACCGCGCGCGGCGCGATGTACTGCGTCGCGCAACGCGCCGAGCACATCTGGGAAGGCGTATCGAGCGCGACCACGCGGTCGCGGCCGATCATCAACACGCGCGACGAACCGCACGCCGATGCCGAGCGGTTCCGGCGCCTCCACGTGATCGTCGGCGACTCGAACATGAGCGAGTACGCGACGTTCCTCAAGGTCGGTGCGACGTCGATCATCCTCCGCATGCTGGAAGAAGACGGCGCGCCGTGGCGCGACCTCACGCTCGAGAACCCGATCCGCGCCATCCGGGAGATCAGCCACGACATCACGTGCCGGCGGCGCGTTCGCTTGGCCAACGGGCGCGAGCTGTCGGCGGTCGAGATCCAATCGGAGTACCTCACGCGCGCGTTGCGGTTCGCCAAGCGGCGTGGGCTTCCTCCGCTCGAGAAGCAGGCGCTCGAGATGTGGGAGCACGTGATGACCCATCTCGAACAGGACCCGCTCAAGCTCGAAACCGAAGTCGACTGGGTGATCAAGTACCACCTGATCGAGAAGTACCGCACCCGCGGCGACCTGCCGCTCACGCATCCGAAAGTCGCGCTGCTCGACCTCGCCTATCACGACGTCACCCGTGACCGCTCGCTGTACTACTTGCTCGAACGCAGGGGCGAGGTCGAACGGATCGTCGAGGACGACGAGATCAACACCGCGATGAATACGCCGCCGCAGACCACGCGCGCACGGTTGCGCGGCGCGTTCATCAAGCGCGCCAAGGAACGCAAACGCGACTACACCGTCGACTGGGTCCATCTGAAGCTCAACGACCAAGCGCAGCGCACGGTGCTGTGCAAGGACCCGTTCAAGGCGCGCGATGAGCGGGTCGAGCGGCTGATCGCGAGCCTGTAGCGCGGCCGGCGCGCTCATGCCTTCGTTCCGGACGGGCACGGTCGGCCGCCTCCTCGACGAGCGGACCGGACTGCAGCGGATCGAGGTCGACTTCGGGACGGGCCCCGAGCGCGCGTACGTGCTGACGCAACTGACAGGCCGCGTCGACGCCGGCGACGAGGTTGTCGTCAACACGACCGCCGTCGAGCTCGGGCTCGGTACCGGCGGCTGGCATGTCGTGCATTGGAACCTCGCCCGCGCCGATTGGTCGGAGCCGGGTCCGGGCCACCTCATCAAGGCGCGCTACACGAGCGTTCAAGCCGACGTCGGCAGCGCCGAGGAGCACTGGCCCGAGATGGTCGACGTCACCTCGGTCGGGGGCATGCCGGTGGTCGCCGCGGCCCTGCACAGCCAGGTGCCGGCGGTCGCGGCCGCGTTCAAGCGGGCGCGTCCGGACGGCCGCATCGCGTACGTGATGACCGACGGCGCCGCGCTTCCGCTCGCGCTGTCCGATCTCGTCGCGCAGATGCGGGCCCACGACCTGCTCGATACGACGATCACGTGCGGCCACGCATTCGGGGGCGACTACGAAGCGGTATCGGTCTACAGCGCGCTCGCGGTGGCGCGACACCTCGCGCACGCCGACGCAGCTGTCGTTGCGATGGGTCCGGGAATCGTCGGGACGGGGAGCCGGCTGGGGTTCTCGGGCATCGAGGTCGGCGCGGTGCTCGATGCCGCGGCCGGCCTCCAGGGCATACCGATCGCATGCCTGCGCGTCTCCTTCGCCGACGATCGCCATCGCCACCGCGGAGTGTCGCACCACAGCCTCACCGCACTGTCGGTCGCGACGAGAAGTCGCGTCGTCATCGCGCTGCCGTGCGTCGGCGGCGAGGCCGAGGCAACGCTGCGCGCCGACCTCGCC
>JBEVDP010000372.1:0-2947 GCA_040513235.1 Acidimicrobiia bacterium
AGGAGTGGCCGGCGATCCCGATCTCCCCGGGGAACGTGACCAACGAGAGCGGCGACGTCGCGCGCATCCACTGCACGGCGGCATCGAGACGGTCGAAGGTGGCCTCGTCGCCGAAGCCGATCGATCCCCCGAAGTTGGGCGCGGCGACGACGTATCCGCTCCGAGCAAGCGACGTTGCGATCGAGCCCCAGTGCAGGTGCGGGCGAGTGGCCGACTGACACTGTCCGTTGACCAGGACGACGAGCGGGAACCGACCGCAGTCTCGAAGGAGCGAACCGCCCGACGTGAAGCTCGGGAACCAGACCCGGATCTCCATCGGTGCGCCGTCACCTGTGCTGAAGTCGTCGAACCCCGACCACACGGGGGTCAGGGGCGCAGGGGTCCACGACACCGGGCAGCCGGTCCGCGGGTCCAGGACCTCGGCGACGCCCGAAACCACCCGGGCTGCCGAGATCCGGCCCCGGCGGACCCAGGTTCGAACGGTTCCAACAGCGCGTGGCATTCCGCCGACTCCCTCTCGACGACGGCCCTCACTCTGCTTGACGCGCCGCGGGGGCGCCATCTTCCCTGTGGCGTCGCAGGAGAACCAGGTTAGGGTCGTCCGATGTCTCTGGCGTCGGGCACTCGTATCGCTGCCGTCGTCGTCTCGTCGGCGCTTGCGATCGCGGTCGATGCACACGCCGACACGCAGGCGGGGACTCGAGGCGCCACGGTTCGCGTCGCCAGCAACGCGGAGTTCGAGTCTGCCGCACGAGTGCTCCGGCGCACCGGTGGGACGATCGTCCTGCGACCCCGGCTCTACCGCGAGCTCGTCGTCCGCTGGCGGGCCGGGAAGCCGCTCCGGATCGTGGGGACGCGCGGAACGCGGGTCGAGCGAGTTGTCTTCGACCGCGCGCACCGGGTCTCGCTCGGGCACGTCACGATCGGCCCGATTCGCGGCGACGCGCTCGTCGACGTGCGCGCATCGCGCCATGTCGTCCTCCACGACCTCGTCGTCACCGCGCGCGGCACGCGTTGGCGGGCATCGGTTCGCATCCCCGACTCGCGGAACGTCACGATCCGGCGGAGCAACTTCTCCCACTGCGGCGACCGATCGCCGAGCTTCTCGCACTGCGTGCTCCTCTGGCGCTGGTCTCGCAACGTTGTCATTGAAGATAACAGATTCCACGATTGTCGTGGGTGCGACTTCGTGCACGGCCGGTTCGGCGTGAACCTCACCATTCGCCGAAACCGCTTCGCCCGAGCGCTCCCATGCCGGATGGACGCCTATCGCTGCGGGCACCAGGATCTCGTCCAGCTCTTCGCCGGGCGGCGCCTCCATGTCGAGCAGAACCACTTCGGCGTCTATCGCGCGGGCGGCGCGCAGCTGTACCTGACGAACGCGGTCGACCACGCGACAATCGTCAACAACGTCTTCGTGGGAACGGATTCGCGCGTGCCCCGGTACCGCGCCCGGATGGGCATCGTGATCGGTAGCGCGGCGTCGAAGCGGCTTCCCCATTTCGCGAAGGTCCTGAACAACACAATCCTCACCGGTGCGCGCCGACGCGACGGCTACGCGGGGTCGATACGGATGAGCTCGAAGTACGGCAGCGTGCAGCGCCGCAAGCGGCCGATCATTGCGAACAACGTCCTCGCGCTCCTCGAAAGGAAGAAGCACATCTGCAGCGCCGCAAGGCTCTTCGCCCACAACGTCGTCATCAAAGGCACCGGCTGCTCGGCGTCCGACCGCGTCGGTCCAGCCGATCTGGATGGGCTCGGCCGACCACGCCGACTGTCGTCCGCGGTCGACGGCGCCCTCCGTCGCTACGCGCCGACGAAGGATTCGACCGGACGTCGGCGTAGCGGCGCCCCCGACATAGGCGCGCTCGAGCATCGTCCGCGCTGACCGCCCGGCGCCGCGTGTTTGCGACTGCCCGGCGCGGGCAAGTCATGCCTCGTGCCCGACGAGTCGCACGCGACGAGGAGTGAGGCGCCGCGAGCCCAGCGGCGGCTGGGAACGGCCTGGATCCTGTTCCCGGCCGTGATCGCGGTCGTCGTCGTCACCGTCATCCTCATCGGCTGGCTGCTCTGACGACGCGAACACTCGCCCGTGTGCGCGACGCCCGCTACATCTCGAGAACGGACAGGATGTTGCCGGCGGGATCCGTGAACCAGGCGATGACCGGACCGCTCGGCGAGCGGGAGATCCCCTTCTCGTCCTGGTCGGTGCCCTCGTAGCGCTCCAGGCTCACCCCGCGCTTCGCGAGTTCCTCGACGGCCGAATCGACGTCGTCGACCGGGAAGTTGAGGATCGTGTACGTCGCCGGCTCGAAGTCGGGCTTGGGATAGACGAACGTGTCCCGGCCGCCCGCGGGATGCAGCACGAGACCGCCTTCTGCGTCGGACACGCTGAGGCCGAGCGTCCCCTCGTAGAACTCCCGGGCCTTCGCTACGTCGTCGACCGCGAAGCCGCTGAATGCCTTCGTGTTCTCGAACATGACGTGCTCCCTTCGTCGGAACGGTGTCGAGAGTACTGACCGGTTCCGGGGCGAGAACTCATCTGCCTTCGCCCGGGCACAACCTGACTACGCGTCGCTACCTCTGCTCATGTCGGGCACGCGGGGAGGCGGTGAGCCCGGATCCGCCGACGCTGCCTCTACCTGGAGACGAGGGAGCCAGTCCAGCCAGCCGGGCAGGTACCAGTTCCAATCTCCGAGCAGGCGCATGGCGCTCGGGAGCACCACGGAGCGGATGATCGTGGCGTCGATGAGCAATGCCCCGGCGACCCCGAAGCCCATCTGCTGGAACATGATGAGGTCTCCGCGGGCGAAGCCCGCGAACACTGCGACGATGATCAGCGCAGCGCCCGTGATGATTCGAGCCGTCGACGCGACGCCGACTGTCACTGCGTCGGTCGTGTCGCGGGTCTTGTCGTAGCGCTCTCTGATCCGGCTGAGCAGGAACA
>JBEVDP010000373.1:0-13220 GCA_040513235.1 Acidimicrobiia bacterium
TTCGGCGATCGTGAGCGCGGCGAAGTAGCCGGTCGCCCGCGCGCGCTCGAGGGCGATCAGCATGTCGGCGAACTTGTGCTTGATCGCCTGGAACGATCCGATCGGCACACCGAACTGGCGGCGCTGCTTCGCGTACTCCAGGGACACGTCGAACACTGATTGGGCGGTACCGACCATCTCGAGGGCGAGGGCGACCGTCGATTCTTCGATGGCCCGCCGCAGCGCCGCCTCGGACACGCCGCCGAGGACGCGATCGGCGCTCACCTCGACACCGTCGAGAGGCGCGTGCGCGACCCGGCGGCTGCCGTCGATCGCGCGCACCGGTTCCCACGCGATCGCGGCTGCGGGCACGACCACCGCGCCGTCGTGCACGACGACGACCACCTCGTCGACCGCGTCGCCTTCGATAACGAAGCGCTTCGACCCCGAGAGGCGCACGCGGTCGCGGTCGATCTGCATCGATGCGGTGCACTCGGCCGGATCGAACGAACCGGTTGCCTCCGCGACCGCGAGCGTGCCCGAGCACGTCCCATCCGCGACTGCGCCGAGCCAGCGCGCTTGTTGTGCGGCGGTGCCGCACTCACGGACCGCGGGCACGAACTGTGTCACCGTCGGAAGGAGTGGTCCCGGCGTCACCGTGCGGCCGAGTTCCTCGGCCAGGATCGCGGCCTCGACCGCGCCGAGCCCCACACCACCCTCGGCCTCGGGCACCGTGAGCGCCGGCCAACCGAGCTCGACGAATGTGGCCCACAACTCGGTCGGCCGTGCGCCGGTTTCGATGACGCGGCGCGCGAGCGTGATCGGTGCCTCGTTGCCGAGCACGGCGCGGATTGCTTCGCGCAGGTCTTCCTGTTCGCCTGTGAAATCGAGTTCCATTGCGCCCCGCGCCTACCTGTCGTCCGGGGTCAGGAGATCGACCAGCGCGCGCCGGTCGACTTTCTCCATCGCGGTCAACGGCTGGTCGTCGACGACACGCACGCCCTCCGGGAGCTTGTAAGCGGCGACGTGAGGCGCCGCGAACGCACGGAGATCGTCCAGCGCCGGCATGGGCCGTCCGGCCTTGGGGACCACGACCGCGACCCCGATCTCGCCCATCACCAGGTCGGACTGTGGAACGATCGCGATCGCGGCCAGGTCGGGATGGTTCGACAGCACCGCTTCGACCTCGACCGGATACACGTTGTAGCCGCCGCGGACGTACATCTCCTTGGTGCGGCCGACGAGCCGAAGGCGGCCCTGCTCGTCGAGCCAACCGAGGTCGCCCGTCCGGACATGACCCTCTGTCGTGAACGCGGCGCGCGTTCCTTCGGGATCGCGCCAGTACTCGCTCATCACCGCGGGGGAGCGCAGGCACACCTGGCCCACCTCGCCGGCGGCCACCGGCCGATCATCGTCGCCGAGCAACGCGAGATCGACGGACGGGTGCGGGCGGCCGACGCTCACGATGGCGTCTTCTTCGGGATCGTCGAACGCGGTCCCGAGACCGATGCCTGCTTCCGTACACGAGTAACGAGTCGCGAGCAATGCCCCGAACCGCAGGCGGGCTTCTTCGGCGAGTCCCGGAGTGATAGGCCCGCCACCGGCGATGATGAAACGCAACGCGGACAGGTCGTAGTCGTCGAAGTCGGGTTGGCGGAGCATCAGCGCGAGCTGTGACGGCACACCGCCGACCGACGTCATCTGTTCACGTTGAAGCAGCTTCAGCGCGTCGGCGGCACGCCAGCGCGTCATGATGAACGTCGTGCCCCCGCGCCGGAGGTTGCCGGGCAGCTTCGTCATGAAGCCGAGGTGCGCGAACGAGGTGCCGGTGAAGGAGCGGCCGCCGGTGTCCCACGCGTCACCGACGTCGGTCTGCGTGATGAACGCCAGTTGCCGGTTGCAGTACAACGCGCCCTTGGGCAAGCCCGTCGTGCCCGAGGTGAACAGGATCAGGACGGGCCGATCGGGATCGTCCGGCAGTGGCGGCGGCGCCCCGCCGGGCACGCGGAAATCGGCGAGGACGCGCTCGAGCGAGTCGGCGGCCGAGGACTCGACAATCAACTTCGGATCGGCGACGTCGAGCACGGCGGTTCGCTCGCGTGCTGAAAGGCGGTCGTTCACGCCTGCGGTGATCGCGCCCACCTTCGCGGCGGCTCCATAGGCGAAGAGGTACTCGGGCCCCGGCGGCAGGACGAGCGCAACCACGTCGCCGGCGCCGACACCGCGCGCGGCGAGACCGGCCGCGACTTCGTCGGTGATGCGGTCGATGTCGGCATAGGTGATCGTCCAGCCCGGATCCGTGACATAGGCAGTACGATCGGCGAACCGTCGAGCTGCCTCTGCGATCGTGGCCGGGAGCATGAGCGAAGCGTACACATCGTCCCGCGCACGTCGTCGAAGCCGAGACCGCGACGGCACCCTCGTTCACGGCACGCCGGCCCAGAATCGGGAGCTGCGCGCGCAAGGCCGCAAGACGATGAAGCGCCTCCTCGACGCGGGCATGCGCGTCTTCGCCGAACGCGGGTATCACGCCGCACGCGTTGACGACATCGTGCGTGCCGCGCGCACGTCGCACGGCACTTTCTATCTGTACTTCGCCAACAAGGAAGACCTGCTGCGCGCGCTCGCGACCGAGTGTGCACGCGAGATCGACGCGCTCGCGCTCGAGATCGGCCCGGTCGGTCCCGACGCGACCGGCTATCGGGGGTTGCGCGCGTTCCTCGACGAATTCTTTACGACGTACCGCCGCTACGGGCCAGTGCTGCGCGCGTGGATGGAGGGCCACGTCGAGGATCGCGACGTCACCATGCTCGGGGTCCGTGCATTCACCGGGATCGCCGAAGCGCTCGGGCAACGGATGCGGGAGGCGGGCGCGCCCGGCGATGTTGCGTCCGTCACCGCACTCATGGCCTTGTTGGAGCGCTTCGCGTACTTCCTCGTCTCGCGTCGCTTGGAGCTCGATCCCGCCGCGACGGTCGACACGGTCGCGCGCGTCGTGCACCGCGGGTTCTTCGGCGCGCCCGTCGAGCTCTGACGATCACGGCGCCCGCGCTTCGATGCTGCCGGACCGAACCGCGAGGTAGATCGCCTTCGAGGCGCCGAGGATCGGGACCGCGAACAGCGCACCGACAACACCGCCGGCCGAGACCCCGACGAGCGCGGCCACCATCGTCGCCGGCGGCGAGAGCTTGACCGCCCGGCCGACGATGACCGGCTGGAGGACGTGGTTCTCGATGTTCTGGTACACGAGGAAGATCGCGAGGCACGCCACGCCCGTTCCCGCGCCTTGCGTGGCGCCGAGCAGGACGAACGGGACTGCGCCGAGGAGTCCGCCGATCTGGGGAATGAGATTCGTCATCGCGACCCAAGCCCCGATCAACGGCGCGAGGGGCACGCCGAGGAGGAGCGCGGCGATCATCATGACGACACCGGCGAGCGCCGCGACGAACAACGAGCCCGCGACGTAGCGCCCGATGACGTCGTAGACCAGGCTGCCCAAGCGGTCGGCGGCGGGCCGGTTCGCGGCGGGTACGACGCGCCGTACGACCGCGACGAGATGCTCGCCGTCGATCAGCAGCGTGACCGCCAGCAACAGCGTGAGGAACGCGGCGGCGAGTCCGTCGGCGATCGTACCGATGGCGTTCGCGACCGGCGTGGCGTCGACGTCGAGTCGTTCGGGCAGATCGTCGAGCCACTTCTCGACCTCGGCGGACGCGTCAGCGCTGCGCAGGCGTTCGCCGATGATCGGGAACTCTTCGAGGTCGGCAACGACCTCGGGGATCTCTTCGTCGATTTCACGGAACTGGTCGATCGTCGGCACAGTGACGAGGACAACCGCGATCACGAGCAACGTGGCGAAGCCGACGAGCACCGTGGCGGCGGCGTACCGGCGGGGCCAATGCCAGCGCTGCCGGAGCGCTTCGACGAGCGGGTTGAGTGCAAGCGCGATCAAGGCGCCAATTGCGAACGCGGTGAGCGTGCGCGGCACCGACCGGATGAACCAAACCGTGACGGCGAGGATCGCGAGCGCGATGGCAAACGACACCGCGCTGCGCGGATCGAGATCCGGCGCCCGGACGGTCCCGGAGGGTCCGGCTGTCTCGTCGGGCACGTCGGTATCGTACGGCGCGATGGCAGACGGAACGCGGATCACTCCTGAGCATCCGCAGTCTCGCTACGGCGTGCGGCTGTCGTTGCGCTCGTCGCTCGCGCTCGTGTTCGCGTTCGCGGCGACGGTCCTCGTCCTCGAGATCGCGCTCGACGCAGAACGCGTGATCGCCTGGGCCTTGACCGCGATGGCGATCGCGGCGCTCCTGCAACCGGCGGTCGAGTACTTCTCGCGGTTCATGGCGCGGGGCCTCGCGGTGCTCGTTGTTGTCGTCCTGATTCTGGGCTCGTTCGGATTCGTCGTGTATCGCGTCGTCGACGACATCTCGAGCCAGACCCGCCGCCTCCAGCGTGCCGCGCCCGAGCGCGCGGCCGAACTCGAAGCCGATTCCGATCTGCTGCAGGAGATCCACTTCGCCGATCGCGTCGAACGACTTACGAAGGCGATTCCCGAGCGGTTGCGGGGCGGTTCGCCGGCCGAAGCCATCCGGTCGGCAGCCAATCGTGGCGTCGCGCTCCTCGCCGGCCTGATCCTCACATTGTTCTTCGTGCTGTACGGGCCGTCGCTGCTCACCGGGGCGTTCGCGCAGATCACCGACCCGACCCGGCGCGGGCGCGTCGAACACGCGACTCGCGCGGCTGCGACCCGGGGCCTCGGGTACGCGCGCGTACAATTGCTCCTGTTGCTCGTCGAAGGCGTGCTCGCATTCGCGATCGCACGCGCAGCCGACGTGCCTGGCCCGGCCGCACTCGCGGTGTGGGTCGCGCTGTGGTCGTTGATCCCGATTGCCGGTGTGTTCATCGGCGGAATTCCGGTGATCGCCTTCGCGGCCGCGGACTCGCAGACGACCGCGTCGTTCGTCGCGGCGGCATTCATTGCGATGATGGTCGGCGAGTGGCTCGTCACCCGCGAGCTCGAACGGCGCACGCTGCGGGTCGGGCCGTTCCTCACTGCGTTCGCACTCTTCACCGGGCTCGAGCTCTACGGGTTCATGGGCGCGCTGTTGGCGGTGCTCGGCATCATCCTGCTCGTCGCCGTCGTGCGCGAGTTGGGCGACGTCGAAGACGCCTTGGCCGAGGCCGCCGAAGCGGCTGCCGCGCGCTAGTCGACGCCGAGGATCACGGTGCCGGCCGACGAGAACCAGCCACCGGTGCCGTTCACGCACGCGAGGCGGGCGTTGTCGACCTGCCGGCCGTCGGCTTCGCGGCGGAGCTGGCGCACCGCCTCCACGAGGAGGAACATGCCCCGCATGCCGGGATGGCAGTGGGAGAGGCCGCCGCCGTCGGTGTTGGTGGGGAGCGCGCCGCCGACGCGCAGCTTGCCGTCCTCGACGAAGCCGCCGCCCTCACCCTTCTTGCAGAACCCGAGTCCTTCGAGCGACAGCAGCACCATCGGCGTGAACGCGTCGTAGATCTCGCAGAGGTCGATGTCGTCGGGCGTCACTCCGGCCCGTTCGAACGCGAGACGGCCACTGCGCGCCGCGGGGGACTCGGTGAAGTCTTCCCACTCGCTCATCGTCGTGTGCGACGTGGCCTCGCCGGTACCCAGAACCCAGACCGGTTGTTTCGCGAGGTCACGGGCCCGCGCACTGCTCGTGAGCACGACGGCGCCGCCACCGTCGCTGCGCAGGCAGCAGTGCCGCTTCGTGAGGGGATCAGCCATCATGCGCGAGCTCTGCACGTCCTCGATCGTGATCAGATCGCGGTAGTACGCGTCGGGGTTCAGCGAAGCGTTGTAACGCGTCGAGACCGCGATCTCGGCGAGTTGTTCGATGGTTGTACCGAACTCGTACATGTGGCGCTGCGCCACCATCGCGTATTTCGAGATCAACGAGTGCCCGAACGGCGCGTCGAACTGCACCGGACCACGCGCGCCGAACGAGAGATTCGCGCTGCGGCGCCGGGCCTTCAGATCGGCGCGCGTCGTCGAGCCGTACACGAGGACGACGACTTCGACGTGGCCCGCTTCGATGGCGGCCGCGGCGTGCTCGACCATGAACTCCCACGTCGAGCCGCCGACGCCGGTGCCGTCGACCCACGTCGGCCGCAAGCCGAGGTACTCCGCGACCTCGACCGGCGCGAGCAGCCCCATGCCGCTCGAGCCGAAGCCGTCGATGTCGGCCTTCGTGAGCTCGGCATCCGCGAGAGCACGTGACGCGGCCTGGTAGTGGAGTTCGAAGGGAGTCTTCGTGTCGACGCGCCCGATGTCGGAAAGCGCAGCACCAACAATTGCAGTCCCGGAACTCACGGCCCGCCGTCATACGAGGCGGCGAGCGCAGGCGAAGCCGGAGCGAGCTCGCAGGAGCGGCGAGCGGCCGCGGGGCGGGTATCCCGCCCCGCAGCGAGTGCGACCATGAACATGCTCACCGAAGCTTCCACTCCACCCGTTTGCCCGACGAGAACAACTTCTGGCCTTCGGCGATGGATTCCTGGTTTGTCCCCATCGCGACGTAGGCGTAGCCCAAGCGCACGGCCTCGCGTTGTGGCATCGAGCGCGTCGACCAGAGCGCGCGCACCGTGCCTTCGATCGCGAGCTTCGGTTGCGACGCGATGATCGCCGCGACCTCGTGGGCGCGGCTCGCCAGGTCGGCCGCGGGAACGACTTCGGACACCATGCCGATCTGGAACGCCCGGGCCGCCGACATGCGTTCGTAGTTGCCCATCAACGACAAGCGCATGATTTCGGTGAAGGGCGTGATGCCCGCCATGTGGATCGGTTCGAACGACGCCGTCATGCCGTAGGTGACGTGGGGATCGAAGAAGGTCGCGTGCTCGGCTGCGATGATGAACTCGACCTCGCCGAGCATGTAGAACGCGCCGCCACACGCCATGCCGTTGACGGCTGCGATGACCGGCTTCCAGAGGTCGCACGACTTCGGGCCGAGGTTGTCGCCCGGGTCGTTGAACATGAACGGCGTTGCGCCCGAGCCGACGACCTCGGCGTCGTAGGAGGCGTCGCGCTCGCCACCCATCTGTTCCATGCGGTCGATGCCGGTGCAGAACGCCTTTTCACCCGCGCCTGTGAGCACGATGCACCGGACGGGATCGTGCCGGCGCAGGGCCCGCCACAGGGCCTTCATCTCCCGCTGCATGAGCGAGTTGAACGCGTTGTGAACGTCGGGGCGGTTCAGCGTCACAGTGGCGACGCCGTCGGCTTCTTCGTAGGCGATCGTCTCGAACTCGGGGATCATCATGCCCGCCTCTGCGCATCGATGCCCGGGTTCTCACTGCCGAAGTGGTAGCGGTTCAGGATGCGGCCGATGTCGGCTGGATCCCACTGCTTCGGCGAACCGTCCTTCTCAGTCGCGAGGAATTGCTCGCCCATCTCCCAGGGCCGGTAGACGCAGAGATTGTTGCCGACGAGGCGCAGCACTTGCCCGGTGACGTGCAGCGACTCGTCGGACGCCAGGAACACCACGCCGGGCGCCGAGTTACCGGGGTTCATGTTCTCGAATGTCTCGTAGTCTTCGGGGTTCTTCACTTCCATGCCCGGCATGGCCTGGGCGACCATGCGGGTCGCGCCGCCGGGGCCGATGCAGTTGGCGCGCACCCCGTAGCGCTTGAGTTCGAGGCTGGCGATGATCGTCATCGCCGCGATGCCGGCCTTGGCTGCGCCGTAGTTGATCTGGCTGGCCTGGCCCTGCAGACCCGCGCTCGACACGGTGTTGACGATCGACGCGCGCGGTTGGCGGCCTTCCTTCGACTCGTTGCGCCAGTAGACCGATGCGTGGTGCATCGTGTTGAAGGTGCCGTACATGTGCACCTTCACCACCGTGTCGAAGTCTTCGGGCGTCATCGAGAACATCATGCGGTCGCGGAGCACGCCGGCGTTGTTCACGAGGATGTCGAGGCGGCCGAACGTGTCGATCGCGGTGTTGACGATGTTCTGCGCGCCTTCGAAGTCGGCGACGCTGTCGTAGCTGGCGACGGCTTCGCCGCCTCTCGTGACGATGACGTCGACCACCTCGTCGGCGGCGCGCTTATCGGAGCCTTCGCCGCTGACGGATCCGCCGAGGTCGTTCACGACCACCTGGGCACCGTGGTCGGCGAGCATCACGGCTTCGCCACGCCCGACCCCGTTTCCCCCGCCGGTGACGATCGCCACCTTGCCGTCGAGCATGCCCATGTGGGTGTTCTCCTCGCCCCGAAACGAAACCTGACGTGCGCGTCACGTTACGCGGCCCCTCCACCGCGAGTCGACCCGGGCAAACGGCAGCGGCCTACCGGACGGCGATGTCGTCGACTCGATTGAACGTGGCAGTCGACACGAGCGCGGAATCGGTCCAGCCCGGTTCCCAGACGTGGACACCGTTGTCACGTTGGTACACAACTGCACCGCCGCCGGATACCGCGAAGCGTTCGAAGTCGATCGCGCCGGGGACGACCTCGCGGGTCAACGTCGTGAGATCGATGACTTGCAGCACGCCGTCGGTCCCGAATGCGTACAAGCGGGATCCGTCGGGTGCGAGTCGCGCGTTGTACGTGTTGGTCTCCTCGAACGGAAGCGTGAGGGTGTTGCCGGTCGCGACGTTCGTGATGCCGCCCGGGCATCCCTGCGGGCCCCGGCACGCTTGGTCGTACCAGACGGCGACGTCACCGGCCGCGGCGGTCACCACTGGGAATTCGGCCGGCACCTCAACCTGTCGGCCTGCCCCCGACTCAGGATCCCAGATCTCGAGCGACGCGCTTCCCGCGAACGACGCGTTGCGGCCGACGACGAGCCCATCGCGCACAGCCGCGAACGGCGCGATGTGCGATGCGTAACTCGGCCCGCGCGTGCCGGTGGTCCCGTCGATACGACTGAGTTCGTAAGCCCGGTCGAGATAGGTGACCGCCCAGGCCTCGCTGCGATCGCTGCCGGCGAGGAGATGGCCGGCCTCACCGAGGTCGACGGGATCACCCGCGATCGGGATCCACCACACATGGCCGTCGCTCACCCACGCGAAGCCTTCGGCCAGCGCGATCAGCGAGAATTGGAACTCCTCGCCATCGCCCCGAGGCAGATCGACATCCCGCGTGATACCCGTGTCGAGCTCGATGAGCGTGAGCCGGTTTTCGGCACTGTTCGCGAGCGCCAACGTCGCGCCGGTGTCGAACCGGTCGTTCAGTGCGGCCGGATCGAACAGCGGCGCCGTCGCGGCAACTGGTGGCGCGTCGAGCGCGGCCACAGACTCGACGCGACCGATTCCGTGCACCGTCTCGATCACCACGCCGTTGTTGGTGGAGATCACGTCGAGCGCGCGCATACTGCGCTCACTGGGCGCTACGAGCCGCAGCGAGTCACCGGTGAAGGCGAAGGGGAGCGCCGTGAACCGATCGATGGCCCGCCGCGTGAGCCCGATCGGTAGGTCGGTACGGGCAACAAGCATGCCAGTGGTGAGGTCGACGAGCGCCAGCTCGGACGGGCCGCGTTCGTTCGTCGAGACGCCCAAGGCGAGGTAGCGGCCGTCGGGTGAGAACCGTCCGGACGTCCCACCCTCCGTTCCGGCGGGCACGATGCCGGGGGGCAGAGCAACGGTCGTGTGCGTCGTGAGATCGGTGACGTGCAGCCCGCATTCCGAGCCGGGGCAGCGGTTCGCCCACGCCACCCGGTCGGGGTGCGTGGCGATGACGATTGCGCGCGCGGGTGTGAAGGGTTCGAAGTTCCCGCCGGGAATCCACGTACCGACTTCCCGCGATGCGGGATGGTGCAGCAGGTAGCCGTCGCGAGTGGCTGCGATCGGATCGTGGTCAGCCGGCAGCTGTACGGGGTGAAGCTCTCCGCCGGGTGCGGCGATCGCGCCGCTCTCGACACGCAACCACATCGACCCGTCGGCGCTCGTGAGCACCTCGTCGGAGCCGAAGTTGACGAACGAGCCGTCCGGCCTCGCGAGAACCAACTGGTTGCCGTCGACCACCAACGCGCCCTCGGCATTGCCGGCGAGGATGCGAGCGTCCGATTGCGCGTTGCCGATCACCGTGACGGTTGCGGTCTCGCTGCTGATCAGCACGAATTGGTCGTCGACGACAGCCACGTACCGGCCGTTGACCGCGCGCAACGATGCCGCTTCGAACGGGCGGGAACGCGGCGCCAACGGTGACGAGCGCGTCGCTTGCTCGTTCAGGACCTCCTCGCTGTCGAGGATCCCGACCTCGGAGTCGCCCGGACCGTCACGCGTCACGACGATCGCGCCGATCGTCCCTACGACGACGACTGCGACCGTGAGCACCAACCACCGGGGCCGACCCTGCGTGGTCGGTTCCTCGTCGGGCTCCGGCGGCGCGGCCCGGCGGATGGGCTCGGTGTCGTCGGCCAGGAGATCGATGACATCGAGAACATCGTCGCCGCCGTCGGAATCGGGCGAACGTCGCCGAGCCATCGCTAGCGCTCGCGTGCGGACCGAGGGAGCGCGTCGAACGGAACGTCGCGGTCGACTCGCACGTCGGCCGGCAGTCCCAGCACACGTTCGCCGATGATGTTGCGCTGGACCTCGTCGGTGCCGCCCCGGATCGACAGCGACGGCGCGGTCAGGAAGAGCGTCTGCCATTCGCCGTCGGGATCAGACGAACCCGCGGGACCGAGCAGCGCGAGCGCGAGATCGGTCGCCTGCCGGAACATCTCGCTCGCCCGCAGCTTCATGCCCGAGCCTTCCGGTCCCGGCCGGCCCGCACGCGCGATGTCGCGGGCGCGCCGCGCCGTCAGCGCCATCACCCGCGACTCGACGTATAGCGAGGCAAGCTGCGCGCGCACGAGCGGTTCATCCAACCGATTGCGCTCGCGCGCGAGGGCAATGAGGCGGTCGACGTCGAGCGCGCCGCCGCCACCGCCGACGCCGACCGCGCCTCGCTCGAAGCTCAAGCACGTGAGCGCGACGGCCCAGCCTTCGCCGACCGCGCCGATGCGGTCGGCGTCCGGGACCCGCACGCCGTCGAGGAACACCTCGGTGAAGTGCGCGTCGCCGTTCATCTGGCGCAACGGCCGGATGATGACTCCGGGTGTGGTCATGTCGATCCCGAACGCAGTGATCCCCGCATGTTTCGGCACGCCTCCGTCGTGGCGGGCGAGGAGAAACCCCCGGCGGGAATAATGGCCGCGGCTCGTCCAGACCTTCTGGCCGGTCACGGACCACTCGTCGCCGTCGCGTGTTGCGCGCGTCGCGAGGCCCGCCAAGTCGGAGCCGGCGTCGGGCTCCGAGAAGAGTTGGCACCAGATCTCCTCGCCGGTGGCGATCTGCGGGAGCCAGCGCGCGCACTGTTCGGGCGCGCCGTGCGCGACCACGGTCGGGCCGACGAGTTCGGTGCCGACGAGGTACGGATAGAGGTCGGGGACCGCGAACGCAGCGAGTTCCTGGCGGATGATGGCCACCTGCGCAGGCGTCGCCGCGAGCCCGCCGTATTCGCGCGGCCACGTCGGTACGGCGAGACCGATCGGCGCGAGCGCGGCAAGGAAGCGTCGCCCCTCCGCGAGATCGTCGCTCCCGGCCCCGAGCACGCTGGTCCGTCCGTCGGCCGGGCGCGGACGCAACCGCGCGGTCAGTTCGTGGCGCACCTGCGCCCGGAACTCGTCCTCGGTCACCTGGCGCGATGGTAGAAGGACCGTCGAGTCCATCACCCATGAAGACGCAGGAAAGCATCGATTCGTTCAATCGGCCACGAGCGCGGCCCGCAGCGCAGCCTTCTGCACCTTCCCGCTTGCGGTGCGGGGCAACTGGTCGGCGACCTCCAACCGCTCCGGCAGCTTGAACCGGGCCAGACCAGCCGCGAGCAGGTGGGCGCGCACGTCGTCGAGCGCCACGTTCGCCCCGTTGCGAACGATTACGACTGCGCACACTCGCTCGCCCATGACGGGATCGGGTGTCGAGACCACCGCCGCTTCGGCGATCGCGGGGTGGGTGACGAGCAGGGCCTCGACCTCCTGTGCGGAGATGTTCTCGCCGCCGCGGATGATCACGTCCTTCAGGCGGTCGACGATCGTGAGGTACTCGCCGTCGAAGGTGGCGAGATCCCCGGTGCGGAACCATCCGTCGGCGATGAACGCGCTCGTGTCGAGTTCGGGATCGAGATAGCCGCGGAACATCTCGGGTCCGCGCACAAGGAGTTCACCGATTGTTCCGGGCGCGCGGTCGGCAAGCGCGTCCGGATCCACGATGCGCAACTCCGACGCGCCGATCAGCGGTCCGTCGGTGGTTGCGTCGAGTTCGGGGTCGTCTCCGGCGCGGCCGGTCGTGAGGGTGGGGTATTCCGTCGACCCGTAGGTGCGTTTGCACCAACAGTCGAACGCGGCCGCGCCTTCGCGCACCATCGCGGGTGCGACGCCTGCGCCGCCGAGGGAGAACAACCGCATCGCCTCGACGCCGGTTGCGGCGAACTTCGGATGGTCGATCATCGTGCGCATGAACACCGGCGTGGAGATCATGACGGCGATGCGCTCGCGTCCGAGGAGATCGAGCGCGCGACCTGGCTCCCACGTATCCATCAGCACCGCGGTGACACCCGAGGTTGCGGGAAGCAGCACTCCGTACGTCAGGCCGGCGACGTGCGTGATCGGCATCGGCATGAGCATCGACTCTCCCGGCGTCATTGCGTGCGCGGCGGTGATGCTGTCGGCCTCGTGGCGCAAGCTCTGGTGTGTGTGCACGACTCCCTTGGGATCAGCGGTCGTGCCTGACGTCCACAGGATCACGGCGTCGTCGTCGACTGCAACCGCAACGTCGGGTCGCTCGTCGACAGGCGGGGGAGAGGTGCCATCTCGTACGAGCAGGACGTCGACGTCGGCCCCGGCCTCGCGTACCGGCGCGGCGTAATCGGTGCCGCGGAACTCGTGTGGCACCGCGATCAGCCGCGCGCCGGTCTGCTCCAGGATGAACCCCACCTCGCGTGCGCGCAGCGTCGGCGTGATCGGACTCGCGATCGCACCGCACCGCCACACCGCCCAGCAGAACGCGACTGCTTCCCACCAATTCGGGAGCTGCCAGACCACGATGGCACCCGGCCGGACGCCCCGCGCCCACAGCACGCCGGCATAGCGCGCCGCGGCGTCGTCCAAGGCGGCGATCGTCAGGCGCGTGTCGCCGTCGACGATCGCGAGATGCTTCGGATCCGCGGCACCGAAGCGGTCGACCAATGTCTCGTCGGTCCACGCGCCATGCTCGTAC
>JBEVDP010000374.1:0-4238 GCA_040513235.1 Acidimicrobiia bacterium
CACAACGCACCCAACCACAGCCGCTTGCGGTACGGACGCAGCGCGCGCCAAGTACGGCGGAACACCTGTCGCCGCTGCTCCGGCGTCAGGTCGGCTTCGACGCCGTGATGGCCGCGCATCATGATGCGGCCCCAGCTTCCGGTTTCGCTTCGTCGCGCGCTGCCGCCTGCGCGAGCACAGCCCGATAGCGCGGCGACGTGCGCAGGAGCTCCTCGTGGGTGCCCTCGACCGCGACCTTGCCGTGATCGAGCAAGATGACGCGGTCGGCCAGCGCGATCGTGGCCGGCCTATGGGCGATGATGATCGTCGTCCGGCCGCGCATCACCTCACCGAGCGCGCCGCGGATCTCGTGCTCCTTGGTGGGGTCGACCGACGATGTCGCGTCGTCGAGGATCAACACGCGCGGGTTGGCGACGATCGCCCGCGCGATCGCAACCCGCTGCCGTTGTCCGCCGGAAAGCGAGAACCCATGCTCGCCGAGCATCGTGTCGTAGCCCTCGGGCAGGTCGGCCACGAAGTCGTGACCCCCCGCGAGCCGGGCCGCGGCTTCGACCGCGGCGTCTTCGGCGTCATCGTCGGCGAACGCGATGTTCGCCCGGACGGTGTCGGTGAACAGGAACGTGTCTTCGAACACCATCGCGACCGCGTCGCGCAGGTCGCTGAGGCGAAGATCACGCACGTCGACACCGTCGACGAGCAGCCGGCCGTCATCGACGTCGTAGAACCGGGGCACGAGGCGGGCGACCGTCGACTTCCCCGCGCCCGTCGGCCCGACCAGCGCGACCGATTCGCCCGCCTTGATGACCAGGTCGAGATCGCGCAGCACGGGCCGGTCGTGGTGGTAGCCGAACGTGACACCCTCGAAGCGCAGTTCCCCCGACCCTTCGGGCAATGTGACCGCATCCTTGCGCTCCACGATCTCGGGATCGGTGGCGAGAATCTCGTGGAGGCGCGACGCCGAGGCGCTGGCACGCGACACCTGCGCGACGATGAACGACGTCATTCGCAGCGGAAAGACCAGCTGCAAGATGTACGAGTTGAAAGCGATGAGCGCGGCGACGCTCAGGTTGCCGTCGATCACCTGCCTGCCGCCGACCCACAGCACCGCGACGAGACCGACAGTCGGCAGCACTTCGAGGAGCGGGTTGAACGTGGCTCGCAAGCGCGCGAGGGCAATGCCGCGGTCGTAGACGCCGTCGGCCGCGTTGCCGAGCTCGCGGACCTGGAGATCCTCGGCACCGAAGCCCTTCACGACCCGGATGCCGGAGAGGCTCTCCTCCACCACGTGGGAGACCGCGGCCAAACGCTGCTGGAGTCCCATCGCGACCGGGTGCAACAAGCTGGAGAATCGCCACGCGCCGAGGAACAGCAGCGGCAACGACGCGAGCGCAGCTGCGGCGAGCTGCGCGTTCAGCGCGAAGAGCACGATCGAGACGCCGACGATCATGAGGATGTTCGCCCCGAAGATCGGGATGAACACGAGCAGTAACTGCACCTGCTTCGCGTCGGTGCTCACCCGTGCCATCAGTTCACCGATCTGGGCGCGGTCGTGGTAGCCGAAGTGCAGCCGTTGCAGGTGGTCGAACAACCGCCGGCGCAGTTCGGCTTCGGCCTTGAGCGAGATCGCGAAGGCCGAGTAGCGGCGCAGGTAGCTCATGCCGCCGACGATCGCGGTGGCGAGCACGATCAACCCCGACCAGAACGCGAGCGCCTGCCCGTCGTAGGGATCGATGCCCTCGTCGATGGCTCCGAGCGCGAGGAGCGGGATGACGATCTTGGCGAGCGTCCAAAACAGTGAGGCTGAGATCCCGATGACCGTCCAGCGCTTGTTCGCGCCCGCGACTTCGCGCATGAGTTTCCAGCCGCCCCGCCGCGACTGGCGCGCTTCGGCATCCGGCGCCGTCGCCGGATCGTGTGGCAGTTCCCGCTGAGTCGCGGCCGCCGGATCGGCGGGCGCTTCGACCGTGTCGGTCACTGCGCCAGCGTAGGCTCCCGCGCCATGAGGCGAGGAGCCGCGGTGCACGTAGCGTGCGCCGCCCGAGCCGGGGCCCGAGCGGCCCTCTGAGCGGAGAAACATGGCCGGACGATTGATGGGGAAGACCGCGGTTGTGACCGGTGGCGCGCGTGGCACGGGCGCGGTGATCGCGGCGCGCTTCGTCGCCGAGGGGGCGGCGCGGGTCGTCGTCGCCCACGTTCTCGACGACCGGGGCGCCGCCACGGCCGCGGAGCTCGGTGAAGTTGCGCAGTACGTCCACTGCGATGTGACGAGCGAGGCCGACTGGTCCGCGCTCGTCGGCGGCCTCGACACCGTCGACGTGCTCGTGAACAACGCGGCAGTACTGCACCTCACCGCGATCTCCGAGACGCCCGTCGAGCTGTACCGGAAGGTGCTGGACGTGAACGCGCTGGGCACGTTTCTAGGTATCAAGACGGTCATCGAGCCCATGAAGGCGGCCGGTGGCGGCTCGATCGTCAACATCTCCTCGATCGATGGCCACTACGTCACGCCCGGCACCGCCGCATATTCCGCCAGCAAGTTCGCGGTGCGCGGCCTCGCCAAGACTGCGGCGCTCGAACTCGGCCGCTTCGGCATCCGTGTGAACACGGTTTGCCCGGCTGCGGGCAATCTGGAGATGGTGATGGGCGCGCTGCCGCCGGACTTCGACTACAACCGGGCGCGTGAAGGCGGTGGCGCGAGTGCGCACCGCGCCCCGATGAACCGCCGCGGCGAGATGCGGGACGTCGCCGACGCGGTCGTATTCCTCGCATCTGCCGAGAGCGGCTTCGTGAACGGCGCCGACCTCATGGTCGACGGCGGCATGAGCGTCGGCATGATCATCCCGGGCCAGCCCGGCACGTAGAAACGACGATGCGTCACTCAGCCGTACTTCGTACGGCTGAGTGACGCATGGGCGCGGCCAGGGCTTACGCGGTCAGTCGCGCATCCAGGGGGTGTACGTGAGGCCGATGAGGAGGCCTTCGGGGCTCATCACCCGCGCGAGCACTTGGCCCCAGGGCTCGGTGCGGACGTCGTGCACGAGCGTGTAGCCCGCGGCCACCATCTCCTGCGCGGCCGTGGCGACATCGTCGACGTCGAACTCGATGGTCGCCTGCGGGGCGGGAACGGAGTTCGGCCACTCCTTCGTACCGAAGCACGCTTCGGCCGCGTCTTCGAGTCGCCACAAGCCGATGTGCTTCAGGCCGGGCATGTCGTCGGTCGCGAAGTATTCGGGATGGTCTTCGGAGTTGGCGACGGGGACGCCGAGCGTGTCGCGGTAGAACGCGAGACTGGCGTCGAGGTCGCGGACGATCGGCGTGACGCCGGCGACGAACTTGAGCTCCATGGCGAACCTCAGAGGACGAGTTCGGCCAGCGTACGCATCGTGTCGGCGTCGCGCACGCCGACGAGCAGCGTTGTGACCGGACTGTCTTCCCAGGCTTGCAAACGGTCGCGGATGCGCTCGCGCGGGCCGACGAGCGAGATCTCGTCGGCGAACGCCGACGGTACGATTGCGATTGCCTCGTCGCGCTTGCCCTCGAGGAACAGGCGTTGGATCTCGTAGGCTTCGCCTTCGTAGCCCATGCGCGCCATCAGATTCGTGTGGAAGTTGGCACCCTCGGCACCCATGCCGCCGATGTAGAAGCCGAGCGACGCCTTCGACGGCATGAGCGCAGCCTCCACGTCGTCCGTCACGCTGATGTTGCACAGCGCCGCGACCTCGAAGCCGTCCTTGGCGCCCGCGAGCTGGTCTGCGTACACGGCTTGGCGGAACGGCGAGTAGTACAGGGGCAGCCAACCGTCGGCGATCTCCGCCGTCATCGCGACGTTCTTCGGTCCCTCGGCGCCGAGGTAGATCGGGATGTCGGCGCGCAACGGGTGCGTCATGATCTTCAGCGGTTTTCCCAACCCGAGCGAACCGGGCCCGTGGTACGGATGCGAGTAGTGCTCGCCCTCGAACGACAGGTGCCCCTCACGGCGCAACGCCCGCCGGATGATCTCGACGTACTCCCGCGTGCGCGCCAACGGCTTGGCGAACGGCTGGCCGTACCAGCCCTCGACCACCTGTGGGCCCGAGACACCGAGACCGAGGATGAGGCGGCCGTTGCTCAGGTGGTCGAGCGTGACCGCGTGCATCGCGACCGCGGTCGGCGTGCGCGCCGACATCTGCACGACGCCGGTCCCGAGCTTGATGGTGGACGTGTGCGCGGCAATCCATACGAGCGGCGAGAACGCGTCC
>JBEVDP010000375.1:0-5788 GCA_040513235.1 Acidimicrobiia bacterium
GGAATGCTCGGCCGGCGCGCCTGCGTGCGCGGGTTCGTTCGGCTCCGCGGTGGCGAACTGGTTCGCGGACAAGTAGTTCTGGATCGACAGCAGGGCCGAGTCGATGACCGAACGCTGTGCGAAGTTGTCGTCGGAGGGCACGGGACGCGGCTTGACGCGAATCCGGAATGGCCCCGGAGCGTCGGATCCGGAATCGACGGCGAACCAGTACGTGTCGCCCGCGAAGTAGAACTCGCCGTCACTGACCAGTTCGACGCTCGGCGCGTCGGACGTGGACTTGTAAGGGCGCGCGTACCGGCGGATGCTGTTCGCCTGCGAGGCGCTCTGCACCTCGGCTTCGATATAGCCGTCGATCGCGGGCACGAACGAGTACCAGACCGACCCGCTGTTCACTTGGCCCGAATCCGAAAAATGGTGTTCGGGTTCGCCCGGCTCGAGCGTGGCCGACACCGTGGTCCCGAACACTTCCTCGTCGAGCGCGAGTTGCTGCGCGGCCGCGAAGTCGTCGTTCGCAGGCGCGGCGGGCGTGCCACCCACCTCGATCGTGACGATCGCGGCCGACACCGCCGACGCCGGATCGGAGACGCGGTACTCGAAGCCGTCAGTGCCCTGGAAGCCGGGATCCGGCTGGTAGAGGAAGCCGCCTACGTCGTCGGTCGGCTCCAACGATCCCGACGCCGGCAACGAGAACAGTCCCACGAATGTGAGCGGATCACCGTCGAGGTCTGAGTCGTTCGCCATCACATCGAAGTGCACCGCCGTGTCGACCGGGGTGACCACGCTGTCGTCCACGGCGGTCGGCGGCGTGTTCACCTGCGCCACCGCTTGCGGCGCTCCGACAGACGGGATGAGGAGGGCGCCGAGAATGATCGCGACTGCACGGAAACGAGGGACACTCATCATCGTTCATCTCTCCATCGCCGGTGGCCGGGTGCGGCCTCAGCTCGTTGCGCCTAGCGTTTCGATGCGGCCGCCGCGAGTTCCGCGCGGTTGCGGTAGCCGGTCTTGGCGAACACGTGCTCGAGATGCGTCTTCACGGTCGCGCGCGCCATCAGCAAGCGTTCCGCGATCTCGGGGTTGGTCAGTCCCTCGGCCACGAGATCGACGACCCGCTGCTCCGTCGGAGTCAGGCTGGCCCAGCCATGTCTCGGACGGCCCCGCTCACCTCGCGCCCGCCGCGCATACGCGGTGGCCTCGTGCCATCCGAGCGTGAGGCCCTCGTCCCATGCTTGGTCTGCCGCGTCGCCGAGGCCGTCGCGCGCGGCGCGGATGCCGTCGTCGTACGTGCGCTGTTCTCCGGGCCACCGCCACGCGTAGCCGGTTTCGCCGCGGAGACGTTCGGCCGCAGCCCATAGTCGGAGCGCTTCGGTGAAGCTGTCGCCGGCCGCGGCTGCTGCGGCCAGCGCTTCGAGTGCGTCGACGGCGATCAGCCGGAGGCCGTGTTGGTCCGCGAGCAGAAGCGCCTCGTGCCACTGATCTTCGCTGTCTTCGACGAGCCCCGCGAGTGCATGCGCCATGGCCTCGCATGTGTCGCCGCGCGCTTGGAGCGATGCGATGGCCGACTGTGCCGCGGTCTGGTCGCCAGCGTCGATGCAGTCGCGCGCGCGAAGCCACGGGTCGTCGAAGGTGAGTTCGGGGCGAGGCTCGATGATGTCGCCTCGGAGCAGACCGAGAAAGCGATTGGCGACGTCGAGTTCTTCCGTCGCGCCTGGCACCTGACGGGCCACAGACCGTTTCGCGGCGTCGAGCGCCGCGGTGACCGCCGTTTCGTCACGACAGAGCAAGCCGGCACGCGCGAGATGAAAGAACCCGTGCACCCGTATCGGTCGCGTGGCGCTCTCGAGGAGGCGCCGGCCGGCGTCGAGACCAACGGACAGGTCGCCGAACACGATGGCCTGGGCACCGCGTGCAGCGAGGGCGTAGTCGCGGATGTACTGGCTGTCGTACGACGCGGCGATTGCGTCGGCCGCCTCGAGCGCGACACGCGCCGATGACGGCTCGCCCAATGCGCTGTCCATCGCCAGCCTCACGGTGGCCAAGGCCAAGACATACGGCTCGTGTTGCTGTTCGGCTTGGCGGACCAGCTCGCGGTCGGTGTCCACCGACATCCCCAGCAGCCATCGGCTGACGGCCAGCCGGTAGGCGTCGTTCATTTCATCCGCACGGGAGACGCAACGCTCGACGAGCTCGGCGAAGGCCTGACGACCGCGGAAGCTCAAGATGGGGATCGCCGCCGAGAGCGCGGCACGCAACCACAGCTCCGGGTACCGTTGCTCGACGTCCGGCGCGAGCAGTTCGTCGCACGCGCCCATCGCGTCGCCGGCGCGTCCCGTCCCTGTAAAGGCTCGCGCGAGGGGCCAGAGCAGACGCAGCCCGAGCTCGATGTCAGTCACCGCGGCCCATGACAGCGCTGCGATGAGGTCGTCATGGTTTCCGTCCACCATGGCGATGACGTCATCGGTCGGTCCGGTGACGCGCAGGGCCTCGACGCGTTCGCACCACCAGGCCGCGTGGGCGTCACGCAAACCGGCGAGTTCACCGCCGTCTCGGGCTCGGTTCACCGCGAAGGCGCGGATCCTTTCCAGCAACCGGAAGCGAACGGCCTCGTCGGACTCGGTGGCGAGCACCAAGCTCTTGTCGACGAGGTGACTGATCGTGTCGAACACCTCGATCGGGTTCAGGTCACCCCGAGCCGAGGCGATGGCTTCGGCTGCTTCGAGCGAGAACGCGCCGGCGAACACTCCGAGACGACGCAGGACGCGGCGCTCCACGTCGTCGAGGAGGTCGTAGCTCCAACTGACGGAGGCGGCGAGCGTCTGTTGCCGGGGCAGTAACACGCGTGGTCCGCCGGTCAGCAAGTGGAACCGGTCGTCGAGCTCGATCGCGATCTGCTCGGTGCTCAGGTGGCGGCTCCGGGCCGCCGCCAGTTCGACCGCCAACGGGATTCCGTCGAGCCGATGGCAGATCTGCGCGATCGCGGGCGCGTTGACCTCGTTCACAACGAACGACGGTCGGGCGCGTCGAGCCCGGTCGACGAACAGGTTGACGGCGTCGTACTGCGACAGCGCCTCGACCGCCGGGGACTCGCCGGTCGGCGGCGACGACAGTGACGGCACCCGCCACGCGACCTCGCCTGTCACGCCGAGCTGCTCGCGGCTCGTCGCGAGCACCGTGACCGCCGGGTTGTGTTGCAGCACGGTGGACACGAAGTTCGCGCATTCGTCCACCAGGTGTTCGCAGTTGTCGAGGATCACCAACGACCGCTCGTTGTCACCGAGTTCCACCGCCGCCACTTCGGCGAGTGAGACGCCGGGTGTCTCCATCGCGCCCAGCACCTTCAGCGTTGCCCGACCTACAACGCCTCGGCCACTGGCCGCTGCGAGTTCCACGAACCAGACACCACCCGGGAACGCCGCCACCACTTCGGCGCCCACCGCCAAGGCCAACCGGGTCTTGCCGACGCCACCCGACCCCGTCAGCGTGACGAGCCGCTCGGCCTCGGTGAGCCCAACCACCGCAGCGATCTCTGGCCGCCGACCGATCAAGGGTGAAAGCTGCACCGGCAAGTTGTGGCGAAACGCGTCCAGCGACTGCAACGGCGGAAATTCGGCGCGCAAATCGGGATGCTGCAGCTGCCACACCCGCTCGGGACGACCCAGGTCCTTCAAACGATGGAGACCGAGGTCGATCAGCGCGGAGCCTTCGGGCAGCCGGTCGGACACGAGTGCGGCGGTGACATCCGACAGCAGTACTTGACCGCCGTGCCCGCACGAGCGCACGCGCGCGCAGCGGATCACGGTCAAGCCGAAGTAGTTCCCGTCGTCCCGCAACTGCGCCTCGCCCGTGTGAATCGCCATCCGCACCGAGAGCGCGACGCCATCGGGCCACGGTTCCGCACCGAGCAACCGCTGAGCCGTCACAGCCGCGGCGACCGCGTCCGACGCTCGGCTGAACGCGGCCACGACGCTGTCACCCTCGCCTTGCTCCACCGGGCGGACCCCGCCGTGTGCCGCGACGGCTTCCTCGAGAATTTCGTAATGCCTCGACACGGCGGCAGGCATCGCGTCGGCCTCGCGCACCCATGCACGGGTCGACCCCTCGATGTCCGTCATGAGGAACGTCACCGTGCCCGTCGGCAGCATGAATCCTCCTGTCGCCCAGCGATCGGCGACATCATCGACGAACAACGGGCGGGGAGCTGCCGGCGCATTCTTGCTCATGACGGCACTGTGCACGCCGGACCTCGGACGAACATCGGTCAGATGGCGGACCTCTCGAGCGAGATATGGCGGATGCGCGGGGCACGTCGTGTCGCGGCTGATGGCGTGAGTTCGGCTGGATCGACGTCGGCCGAGTGCGGCTTCAGCACGTTGCACTCCTCGACTTTGTGCTCTCCGCGGCGAGGAGTCGTGAGTACCGCGTTACTCACGCGCACGGGTGCGGAACGGCGCGGACGTCCCAGATGTGACGTCTTGACACCGGTTGGGAGCGAGCGCACCCTTGCCCTGGCCGGCGCGAACCATCGCCCGCCCGAACCACGCGATGAGATTCGCCGTCCTCACAGTTGCACGGGTGTCGTTGCTGGCGCTCGTCGTCGCGCTCTCCGCCTGCGGCGGCGACGACGATCAGGACGCGGCGGAGACCACGGTGGAGACCTCGCCGCAGCCGCCTCCTACGGTCCTCAAGCTCGGCGATTCGCGCGAAGCAGTCGCCGAACTCCAGCAACTCCTTCGCGACCGGGGGTACGACGTCCCCGTCAATGACAAGTTCGACGAGCAGACCGAGAACGCGGTGAGGGCTTTCCAGACCGACGTCGGGCTGCCCGCAGACGGCGTCGTCAACGCGGCCACAATCGAAGCACTGCGCAACCCAAATAGTCTCTCGGGCGGAACGACGAGCCCGACTACGAGCGTCGCGTCCACGACGACCACGACCAGGCCCCGTCCGGGCCCGACGCGCGAAACCATTCCCAGCCCGGAACCTCCGATCGTGGATTCGACACCTGACGCGACGGAGTAGCGGCGTCGTCTGGCACTTGCCGGTGGTCTTCCCTTGTCGCGCATGGAACCATGAGCGATATGACGTCGACCGATCGGGCGCTCGAGGCTTGGGGCGCTTATGACCTCGACGATCCGTTTCCCTTGTTCGCGACCGTTCGGGAACGCGGCGCCGTTCACCCGGTGACGTTGGCCGACGGGCATGCGGCCTGGCTCGTGGTCGGGTACGAGGCAGCGCGTGCCGCGCTCAACGACCCGCGGATGTCGAAGGACATGCACGCCGCGCTCGCGACCGGCGGCGGCGTCGTCGCCGAGGGGCTTCCGGGACCGGCGCTCGCTCGGCACATGCTGGTCGTGGATCCTCCCGATCACACCAGGTTGCGCCGGCTCGTGTCGGCCGCGTTTTCGGTGCGCCGGACCGAGCAACTCCGGCCGCGGGTGGAATCAGTCGTGAACGACTTGCTCGATGGCATCGCCGCGGCGGGACCGGACGCTCGCGTCGACCTGGTCGCCGCGTTTGCGTTCCCGCTTCCGTTCACGGTGATCTGCGAACTTCTCGGCGTCTCAGGCGAAGACCGTGCGGAGCTCGGACGCGAGCTGATCGCACTCTTGGGGCCGACCGGGACACCCGATGAATACGCGCGTGCGAAGCAGGCTTCCGACCGTGTCGTTGCGATGCTCGGTGCGCGCGTCGTGATGAAGCAACGCGCGCCGGGCGACGATCTCGTGAGCGCGTTGATTCTTGCTCGCGACGGAGACGAGCGACTCGATCAACGAGAACTCATGTCGAC
>JBEVDP010000376.1:0-5147 GCA_040513235.1 Acidimicrobiia bacterium
CACGATCTCGTCGAGCGCGGGCCGCCCCGGCCGATCGATGACCTGCAGTCGCACCTCGTCCTCCGACCGCTCGACGACATGCCAGTCGCCGGAGCCCACGAGACCGGCGGCGTCTGCGTCGGTGCCGGTGTCGAAAAGGTGCTGCGGCACGACGTGCAGCGCGATCGCGGGCAGTGCGTTCTCGCCCCGCGCGGTGATGATGACCGTCTCTTCATCGACCGCGACCGCGTCGAGTCCGGCGAACTGCCCGCCCGTGTACGGCCATTGCTCGTCGCGCGCGCGGGTGAGGGAGTAGACGACGTCGGCCGCGGTGACCGGTTGGCCATCCGACCAGGTCGCGGCACGCAGCCTGTACGTGTAGCCGGTGCCGTCCGCCGTGGGTGTCCACGCTTCGGCAAGTCCGGGAATCGGCGCGAGTGTCGCGAGGTCGTACGTCGTCAACGTCGGGTACTGGAGACGCCAGATCTCGGCCGCCGCGGGTGTCGTTCCCTCGGTGAGGTCGATCGAACCGATCTCGCCGACGACCCCGATCGTGAGCCGCACCGGGTCGGCGGCGCGCGCCGCGACGGGTGCCAGCAGCAGCGCGACAACCGCGACAAGCGCGACAAAGATTGGTCTACGCACGGCGCCGCCAGCGCGCGCGGTCGCGCACGATCTGGCGCGCGGCGTTCATGCCGGGAATGCCGGTGACCCCGCCGCCGCCATGCGTCGCGCTGCTCGCTTGGTACAACCCCGCGATCGGCGTGCGGAAGTCGGCGTAGCCGGGTACGGGGCGCATGTGGAACAACTGACCGGGCGAGAGCTCGCCGTGGAAGATGTTCCCGCCGACGAGTCCGTACTCGTGCTCCATCTCGTACGGCCCGATCACCTGCCGGTGCACGATGGAGTCGGAGAAGCCGGGCGCGACCGTTTCGACCCGGGCGACGACGCGATCGGCGTAGTCGTCGAGCTCGGCTGTGTCGGGCTTTGTCGCCCATTCGTGCGGTACCCACTGCGTGAACATCGACACGATGTGGTGCCCGGCCGGCGCGAGCGAGTCGTCGAACACCGAGGGAATGCAGATGTCGGCGAACGGTTTCGACGCGGCGCGGCCCGCAACCGCGTCCTGGAACGCGCCTTCCACGTCGTCGAGCGACTCCGCGAGCACGATCGTGCCGCCGTGTACCTCGGGGTCGAAGCCCGGGGCGGCCGCGAACTCCGGCAACCGATCCACCGCGACATTCACCTTCACCGTTCCGCTACGGGACTTCCACCGCTGGATCGCGGTCACGAACTCTGATGGCAGCTGAGCACGGTCGATCTGTTCGAGGAACGTGATGCTCGGGTGCGTGGCCGCGACCACGACATCCGCCCGCAGTTCTTCACCCGAGGCAAGGACAACACCGCGGACACGGCCGTTGCGCGCGTCGATGCGCGCCACCTCGGCGTCGGTTCGGATCGTGGCCCCGAAGGAGTCCGCGGCGCGGCACAGCGCGGTGCTGACACCTCCCATCCCGCCGCGCGGGAAGCCCCAATGTCCTAACTCGCCATCCCCCACATCGCCGATCTTGTGGTGGGCCATCACGTACGCCGTACCGGCCGAACGAGGCCCGGCCCACGTGCCGATCACCCCGCTGACCGACAACACGCCCTGCACGACGGGCGACTCGAACCACTCGTCGAGGAGGTCGGCGATGCTCGCGGTGAACAGCTGAGTGACGTCGCCGACGCCCCGCACGCCGAGCCCGCGTAGCTGCCAGGCGAGCTGCGCTTGCGCGAGCAGGTCGCCCGGCCGCTTCGAGCCGAGGCGCGGCGGGATCGCGGTGAGCAGCGGTCCGAGCACGTCCGCGAGCGACGCCAGCCACGCCTCCCAACGGTGGAGCGCGTCGGCATCACGGCGCGAGAAGCGCCGGATCGATTCGGGTGTGAGCTGCAGCGCGCCGCCGTCGACGCGGGGCGCGAAGTACCCGCGTTGCGGGAACACGTGGTAGCCGTGCCGTTCGAGCTCGAGCTCGCGCAGGATCGTGGGTGGCATCAGGCTCACGACGTACGAGAGCGACGTCACGTTGTAGTTCGGACCCCACGGCTGCTCGGTGACGGCCGCGCCGCCGACCACCGGCCGGCGTTCGAGCACGATGACGCGCGCGCCCTGCTTGGCGAGCAGTCCGGCGGCGACGAGCCCGTTGTGGCCACCGCCCACGACGACGACGTCGAACGGATCCGGCATGAGAGAACCGAATCTAGGCGCGTCCGGCGGCCGCGACCCGACGGAGCATCGGCCGCCAGGACGCGAGGTCGGGTACCTGCGCGTGCGGATCCTTGGCGCGCTCGTCAGCGCGCCGCAGCGCGAGGATCGCGGCCAGATCGGGGTCGGCCTCGAGGCGCGCGATCTCCGCGCGCGTCAGCGCGTCGCCCTGCGCCGTCAGCGTCTCCGTACTGCGGCGGCTGAGCGTGGCGCGGTAGCCCGGGTCAGTCGTCACGAGGTAGCGCTTGGCGGCAACGTGCGCGCCGACGAGCTTCGCGACACGCGCCCCGAGCAGCGGGGCCACGAGTGCGGCGCCGCGCCGGTCGTGGTCGCGATGGTCGTCGGGAGTGACCGCGTCGGCGATGTCGTGCACGAGACCCGCAACCGCGAGTTCGAGATCGTCGGGATACTCGGAGCGTAAGCGCGCGCCACATTGCAAGCCGTGCGCGAGCACGTCGAGACCGGGCTCGTCGGACGCGGTCGCGCCGCGGCCGAGCATGACGCAGAGTTCGTCGACGTCGATGGCCGCGAACCTATCTGGCCGCGAGCTGCCGTTCTGCCGCGTCGATGATTTGTTGTAGGTGCAGGCCGCGCGCCGCGTCGGCCTCGTGTGCGGCGCCACGCGCCACCGCCGCGAACGTCTCACCGATCCGCCGCCCGACCTCGCGCGGGTCGGCGACCCGTCCGTCGTACGAGAACGAGCCCGCGGTGCCGAATACCTCGATTTCGGTGCGGCTCTCAATTGCCACGTTGCAGCACAACGACGCCTGACTCGTCGCGCCCGACGCATGCGTGATGGTGAGTGAAACCCAGCCGTGCACGTCGCCTTCTGCGTGCACGGTCAGGATCTCGCCCAATCCCACCTCGAGGAGGTCGAGGAGGTGCGGGCCAACATCGAGGAGCGCGCCCCGCTCGAGCCGCCAACCACGCGCGTACGGGCTTCCGGGCAGGAAGGCGCCGGACAAGAAGCAGCCGCGCCCGCCGAACGCGTCGAACCCCTGGGCGGTTGCGGCGAACGCGTCGAACGTCGGATTGAACCGGTTCGTGAGCATCAGCAATGTGGGCACTCCGGCGGTTTCGATTGCGTCGACGACCGCCCGCGCGCGATCGAGGTCGGCCGCGAGCGGCTTCTCGAGGAGCATCGGTTTTCCCGCCCGGGCCGCCGCGATCGCGACGTCCGGTTGCGCGTCGGGCACGAGGGCGATGGCGACCGCGTCGGACGCTTCGATCACCGCGTCGACGTCGGTGAACGCTTCGGTGCCGAGTGCGGCTGCGGTTTCGCGCGCGTTGTCGGGCGTGCGCGACCACACACCCGTGAGTGCAGTTTCGCTGCACGATGCGAGCACTGGACCTGTCACAGTACGCGCCCACGGCCCCGCGCCGATGAGCCCGACCTTCACGGGGTCAACCATGCGGACGACCCTATAGCCTGAACGCCATGTCAGATCAGAAGCCGCGTAGCCGTGACGTGACCGACGGCATGGAGCGCGCGCCGGCGCGCGCCATGTTGCGAGCGGTCGGGATGACCGACGACGACTGGGGGAAGGCGCAGGTCGGCGTCGCGTCGTCGTGGAACGAAGTGACGCCGTGCAACATGCCGCTCGACCGCCTCGCGAAACGGGCGAAGCTGGGCGTGCGCGACGCGGGCGGTTTCCCGCTGGAGTTCGTGACGATCGCGATCTCCGACGGCATCTCGATGGGCCACGAAGGCATGCGCGGGTCGCTCGTTTCGCGCGAGATCATCGCCGACTCGGTCGAGTGCGTGATGCACAGCGAGCGCCTCGACGCGCTGGTGTGCTTCGCGGGCTGCGACAAGAGCCTGCCCGGCATGATGATGGCCGCCGCCCGCTTGAACCTGCCCTCGGTGTTCCTCTACGGCGGCTCGATCCTCCCCGGGCACTACAAGGATCAGGCGCTCGACGTCGTGAGCGTGTTCGAAGCCGTTGGCGCGTGCGCGGCAGGCACGATTACCGAGAACGAACTGGGTGAGATCGAGCGGCGGGCGTGCCCGACGGAAGGCGCCTGCGCGGGCATGTTCACTGCCAACACGATGGCGGCCATCAGCGAGACGATCGGCTTGGCGTTGCCCGGTTCGGCGTCGGCTCCGGCGGTCGACCGTCGCCGCGACGATCTCGCGTTCGAATCCGGTCGCGCCGTCATGCATCTGCTCGACATCGACCTGCGCCCGCGGCAGATCCTCACCAAGGAAGCGTTCGAGAACGCGATCGCGATCACGATGGCACTCGGCGGCTCGACCAACGCGGTCCTGCACCTGCTCGCCCTCGCCAACGAAGCGCGCGTCGAGCTCGAACTCGAAGACTTCAACCGTGTCGGCGCGCGCGTCCCGCACATCGCCGACATGAAGCCGCACGGCAAATACCCCATGGTCGACCTGGACCGCGTGGGTGGGGTCACCGTCGTGTTGCGACAACTGCTCGACGCGGGTTTGCTGCACGGCAACTGCCTCACGGTCACGGGGAAGACGATTGCCGAGAACCTCGCCGATGACGCGCCGCCCGCGCCCGACGGCGACGTCGTGCACCCGTTGTCGGCACCGATCCACACGCAGGGCGGCATCGCTGTCCTGCGGGGCTCGCTCGCACCCAACGGCGCAGTCGTGAAGGTCGCCGGCATCGACGAGCTCCGCTTCGACGGGCGGGCGCGAGTGTTCGACGGCGAGGCCGCGGCGATGGAAGCGATCCTTGCCGGCAACATTCAACCCGGCGACATCGTCGTGATCCGCTACGAAGGCCCCAAGGGTGGCCCCGGGATGCGCGAGATGCTCGCGATCACGGGCGCGATGAAGGGCGCCGGCCGCGGTGCTGATGCCGCGCTGATCACCGATGGGCGCGTCTCGGGCGGTACGCACGGCTTCTGTGTCGGCCACGTCGCGCCGGAAGCGGTCGACGGCGGTCCGATCGCG
>JBEVDP010000377.1:0-3572 GCA_040513235.1 Acidimicrobiia bacterium
ATACGTGTACTCGCGCGCGTCGGTACACAGCCACACCTTGTCGGGGACCGCGTCGACTGCGGCGCGGAACAAGGCGGGAATCGTGCGCACACTGCGATCGTACGCAGACATGATCAGACCCCGGCCGTAGCCTCGCTACCCCCGTCGCGGCGTAACCCATCCCCACCCGCGAGTGATGAGGCATGTTCCCCAGTGTCTCGGTGCAACTCCTTGACGTCGCAGCCGAGCACCTTCGGAGCCACACCCCACCCGGATGGCGATGCGTCGATATCCCCTAAGGATTAGGGGCTATCGACGCATGGGCGGTTACGGCGTCGGGTGCGGTTAGAAGTCGAACTCTTCGTGGAGGTCTTTGAGAACGGGGGCGTGGGCAGGGCTGCGGCGGCGGAGTTGCTCGAGCCAGGCCGCGGTGTGGCCGATGCCGTCGAAGGTCGGCATGGCGAGCTGGTCGAGCTCGTCGTCGTCGAGCGCGCGCGCCTCGCCGCCGTCGGGACCGGGCATGTCGGGCACGAACTCGAGCGGCTGCGGGCCGCGCCGGCTGCGTGCCCTCCGCACCGCGCCTCCGGGGTCGTCCCACACTGCTGCGAGTTCTGCGAGTCCGTCCTTCCACGACTTCGTCGCTTCCGCGCGCACCTCGGGGTCCTCGGGCAGCAACTCCTCGGGGAGGTCCATGACGATCGCACGGCGGATGCCGCCGACCGTGATCGACTCGGGGCTCGTCGCCCCGGCGCGCACGAGCAACGATCGGTTGCCGTACACGGCCCGACCACCGACGACGACCAGCTGCACGTTGCGCTCCGTCGCGGCCAGGACCGTCTTCCATGGATCGTCGTGCACGGCGGTGAAGCACGCGAGGTCGGCGAGGCCGCCCTCGACCAGTTGGCCGACGGGTGCACCCCAGGGCCGGGCGAGCGTCTTGCCCGGGTTCGCCGTCACCATCTCGACGAGCTCTTCGGGGTCGAACGCATTGTCGAGCGCGGTGCGATTCCACCGCTGCGCGACCTTCAGCTCGCCGAGAACGTTGCGGGTGCCCGACGGCGTCCAGTCCGAACCGAGGCAGACGCGCAGGCCGTGCTTGCGCGCGCTCACGACATCGGTCGTGCCGCCGTACAGCCACAGGTTCGAGAGCGGCGACCACACGATGGCGCCGCCGCCCTGGCGCTTCCAGCGCGCGTAGTCGTCGTCGGCGAGCGCGGTGGAGTGGATGCCGATGAGGCCGTCTTGCACACAGCCGTGGTCGTCGAGCAGCTCGAACTCGGACCGCAGCACGGGGTCGATGCCCTCGGCCAGGTGGTAGATGAACGCCTTGCCGTCGGCGAGGCGCTTCGCGTTCGCGTCGAGTTGCGCACCGGTCGCGACCAGCACCGACTGGAAGATCGACTGGCCGTGCCCGAAGTCCTCCTTCTCGACATTGCGCAGCATCCATCCGGGGAACGCCCGCGTCACCGGTGGGGAGCCTTGGATCGCGGTCACCCCGCCGACGACGGCCTTGACCTCCGCGAACCGCAGCGCGGCCGCGGGCGCGGCAATCCCGAGCGCTTGCGCGGGGTTCGAGACGTCAGGCCCGTACGACGCGGCGCGCGGCCACTGATAGCGCGTCCCGTACGGCTCGGGACGCGCCAGCCACAGGGGCAACGTGTTGTACGCGAGGTGGTTGTGCAAGTCGATGAGGCCCGGCGCGACCACGTCGACGCGCAGTCGGGGCACGCCCTTGTAGCCCGCGGGCGGCGCGGCCGACCCGTCGGCGACCGCTTCGATGCGGCCGTCGTTGACGTAGACGGCGCCGTCGCTGAGAACGCGACGATCGTCGTCGACCGTCAGGACGTGCCCCCGCACGACGAGCTGGCCCATGGTGTCTCCTATTCAGCCATTGCGAAATCGGCGCGCTCGGCAGTGCCGGAGTCGCCGAAGAACACGGCGCCCACCGCCGTGAGGTCGACGCGTTCTTCGAACGCGCCGCTGACCGCGCGGCGCGCCTGGTACACGGCCTGACCGACGTTGCGCGCACCGAACAACGTCTCGTAGAACGTCTGCGCGAAGAGCGCAGCGTTGATGTCGCCGACCGGCCAGAAATGCCCGAGGTACGCGTCGGTTCCACGCGCGAGGAACGCGGACGCCAGCCCGCTGGCGCGTCCCCGTGAGAGCAGGCGCTTGCCGGGCGCGGCGCGCGCCGACTCGCACGCGCTGCCGAACACGAGATAGGGCGGTGCCGACCACTCGAGGGTCGCTACCTGCGCGGCGTCGAACCATCCGTCGCCGAGGCGGAGTGCGCCTGCCTTCTTGTCGAAGCGCCCGTGCGCGGCCACGTGCAGGATTTCGACCGATTGGCCCTTCACTGCGGCGGCGAGGCCGGCGAGTGTCGCGTGGTCGCCGCGCAACACGTCGACGTTCAGCCGCACCCGGTCGTAGTCGCCCGCGAGCGCGGCGATCGCGTCCACCTCGCCGTCGACGGACGCGAGATCGGCGGCCGCGGGCGCGAGCACGAGGATCGTGATCTCGGCGTCGTCAGAGAGCGAGTCGCGCCGATCGGTCGGCGCAGTGCGCGTGGTCACGACGCGCCCGGTCGGCACGTTGATCGCGTACAGCCGGTCGTCGGCGTCGAAGAGCAGCTCCCACGGCAGGCTCAGGATCGTCTCGTCGACTTCGAGGAGCAGCGCGCTCGGCTTCAGGGCGTTGAGCACGGCCAGGCCCTCGTCACCGAGGAAGTTGTCGCGCAGCCTTCGGCCGAGGTCCTTCGCGCTCTTGGCGGCATGCTTCGCGCTGTCGCCGAGACCGAGGCTCCACGTGTGGAGTTGCGCAACCCCGTCCACGAGCTGCTGCTCCACCTCCGGCTTGATCGTGATCGCGCGCTGCCACGTGATCACACTCGCCTCTTCGTGGATCGATACGAGGAAGCTCGACGGCACGCCCGAGCGTGGTGCCGTCTGCTGATGGCGCTGGATTCGCACTTGCACCACGCACGGCTGCGCGACGCGCGAGCAGTTCTCGCCGAACATCATGTTTGCCGACTTAGGGGGCCGCTCGGGCCTCGCCGCCCGCGCGCCTTCGGCTTCGGGCGGCTCATCGGAACACGCGCCGCGTCTTGCCCGTGGCCTTGCCCTCCAACTGCGGGTTCTGGTCGAAGCCGCCGGCCTTCAGCCGCCGGTTGATGCGCGGTACCCAGCTCGCGTACGTCGTGTCCCATCCGCTCGCTTGCAACGCCTGCAACGCGCTATATGTCATCGCGCCGTGGTAGTGCGTGCCGATCTTGGCGTCGTACGAGTACTGCGTGTCGCGGCAGCCCGAGACGAGGAGTTCCTTCATCGCCGACTCGGGCCGCGTCGTCCGGCGCCGGCTCTTCGCCCGCTGGTCGCGCGCGCGGGCCGTCTCGGGCAGGCCGAGGAGACGCGGGTTCAAGAACCGCACCCTGCGCTTGTCGGCCGGCGTCTCCCACGGCGGGAGCGCGCGGGTCACCGAACCCGAGAAGCACGAGTCGGAGACGAACGTGAGGCGCACCCCGGCCGGGAGGTTGTCGAACACCTCGCGCAGTTCGTCGTCGACGATGAGCCGGTCGTCGCAGTCCCACGGGCACA
>JBEVDP010000378.1:0-4367 GCA_040513235.1 Acidimicrobiia bacterium
GGACGGGCCCCATGTTTGTAGGCATCACCAATACCCCTCGCGACTACGCGTGGGGATCGACGACCGCGATCGCCGAGTTGCTCGGAACGACGCCGTCTGGCGCCCCCGAGGCCGAGCTCTGGCTCGGCGCCCACCCGGGTTCGCCCAGCAGAATCGTCGGTTCGGATGACACGGTCGCCGACCTCGTCGGAGGGCGCCTGCCCTTCCTGCTCAAGGTGCTCGCCGCCGCGTCGCCGCTGTCGCTGCAGGCCCACCCGACCATGCAACAGGCCGCCGCTGGCTTCGAACGGGAGAACGCCCTCGGCATCCCGCTCGACGCGCCGAACCGCAACTACAAGGACGCGTTCCACAAGCCCGAGCTGATTTTCGCGCTCAGCGACAGCTTCCGTGCCCTCTGCGGATTCCGGTCAGCACACGCGATCGCGTCGACCGTCGAGCGCATGATCGGCGCGCTGCCCGGCGACTCCGCCCTCAACGGTTTCTCCGACCGACTGCTGTCTGACGACGACCTTCGCGCGGCGTTCGAATGGCTCGTCACCGGCGGCGACGACGTCGCCGAGCTGGTCGCCGCGGCGGTGGAGGCCGCCGCCCTACTCGAGGGCGACAACTTCACCCTCGTCGGCGAGCTCGCCGACGCGGACCCCGGCGACCCCGGCATCGTGGTGTCGCTTATGCTCAACCTCGTGACCTTGAAGCCGGGCGAGGTGCTCTACCTTCCGGCCGGCAACATCCACGCGTACGTCGAGGGCCTCGGCATCGAACTCATGGCCTCCTCCGACAACGTGCTGCGCGGCGGCCTGACGCCCAAGCACATCGACGTGCCCGAGCTGCTCTCCGTGCTCGACTTCACGCCCGTTCCCGTGCCGTACCTGGCGCCGGTGGAGCTGCCCGGCGGCATCGCGCTCTACCAGCCCGGAGTGCCCGATTTCGAGCTCGCTGCCGTCACCGAGCCGGTGGTCGGCACGCGCTTCGCGCTCGCCGGAGACAGCATCGCGCTCTGCACCGCGGGCGAGTTCACGCTCGCCGGAGAGACGTCTTCGGTCACTCTGCACCGTGGCGAGTCAGTCTTCGTCACCGCCGAGGAAGCCACACTGACGATCTCGGGCGAAGGCGCGCTGTTTGTCGCCGGACCGGCGGGCTCACATACCGCTTGAGTAACAGCCGGCTGGTGGACCTCGACCTTCGGCGATCTATCCGATAATTTCTCGACCATGAGAGAACTCTGGATCGCGATCGCCATCGTGACCGTGCTCGCGACGTCGGCCTGCGCCCAAGCGCGGGTGCCGGCGGCCGAACCCGCGACTTCGGCGGCGGCCACCCCGACTCCGTCCCCCGAGCCGCTAGGTCCGGAGCGCGTGCTCGACGGCGACTGCGGCCGGCTCGCCGCCGCCGCCGACCTGTCCGCCGACGCCGGAGTTGCCCTGACCGCGTTGGCAGAGCCGTGGATCGACGAAGTCGCCTATGCGGCCGTTCCGCAGCTCGGCGGCATGTTCTGCGTGTGGAACGGGCCGGCGGCCGAAGAGTCGTCCCTGTCGGTGATCGTGCTGCCCTCGCGATCGTTCACCGAGGTGCGTCCGACCGGCACGGAGTGTGAGGGCGGCTCGTACTGCAATTTCGGAGCAATCGAGTCGGGCTTCCAGTTCTTCGGCCTCCTCAACATTCCCGGCACCGAATCGGCGTCGGTGCAAGCGGCGTCCGACGCGATCACAGTGCGGGTCGCAGCATCGCTCGCCTCGGCCGCTCTGCCCGCACCGTACGCGCCCGAGGGCGCGTGGGCCCGCGCCATCGAGTGCGCAACGCTCGACCGGGGGCACGTTATCGCGACGGCACTCGGCGACCCGGCCATCGAGAGCTACGCCTACGGTGGCGACGCGGAACCCAACTCAGGATTCTACGTCGCGTACGTAGCCTCGGGACTCACGCATTGCGACTGGATCCCGGTGGGTGACGGTTCAGGGGCGAGTGTCTCGGTCGACGTGATGCCCGGCGGGGCCTGGCGCCAAGCAGACATCGAGGCCCTCGACGACACCGAGGTGGTCGCCGTTGCCGGCTACGAGCTCGCGCTTGTGCGCGGCAACACGCTGCACACGTTCACCGCTGTTAACCGTCTCGACCTGACACTCGACCCGGGCGACACCGGGCTCACACTCGCCGACTTCTACCCGGCAGCGACGGCGCTCGCCGCCGAACTCGACGCGGGCTAACCGGCCTGCGCCGGGGCACACGTGCCGATGGCCGAACCTGCGACCTCGGGGACGGCCACCTCGACTCCGTCCCCATCAGGGCGCTGCCGACGCGCCGACTGTGCTCGCCGAGGCGCACGACGAACGCTGGAGTGCGATGCTCTGTGACTTGGCGACTTGGCGACTTGGCGACTTGGCGTATTGCGACGCGGCGGGATTGGGCGCGCTGGTCAGACTGACTCTGCCGCCGCCGCTGTGTCGATGTCGCGCTCGTTACGGCGGAACGAGAACAGCTTGTGGCCGAAGTAGCTCACGAGTGTCGTCACGACAACGACGATCGCCTGGGCGACGAGCGGCTCGAGGCCGACAATCTCGACGAGCAGCGGCAGAGCAACAGTATTGATGACAAGCGCGACGACGTGCACGCTCGCGAACCGCAGGAAGTCGATGACGACGTTGCCTGTCCCGCTTACACGAAAGGTGAAACGACGGTGCAGAGCGAATGCCACGACGATCGCGAGAACGTACGACGCGTAGAGGCTGCCCAGGTAGCCGATCGTGTCGCCGATCGTAAACTCGAACAACACGAACAGGCCGTAACCGAGAACGGTGTTGATGCCGCCGACGATCACGAAGCGCACGCGTTGGTCGGCGAGAAGGCGAGCTAGTCGGTTTCGCATCGCAACGTCCTCACTTGACAGGCGCCCAGGCGCTTCTGGATCCGGGCCGGAACCCGATTCGTTTTACGCTGATAGTCTCAACGATCATGGCTACGGACGCGCGCAACGACGAGCATTCACTCTCGATCGTTATTCCGGTTTACCAGGGTGAGCGTACCCTCAGCGGGGTTCTTGCAGAAATCGCGCCGTTCGCCAGCCGCTCTACGACCGCGGGCGGCGTGAATTATCGGGTCACCGAGGTCGTTCTGGTTTACGATAATGGCTCAGACGCGTCGGACGTGGTTATCCGTCAACTCGTAGAGCAGTACGAATTCGTGCGACCCGTCTGGCTGAGCCGTAACTACGGGCAGCACGCGGCCACCCTCGCCGGTTTCGCGTCGTCGTCGGGCGACTGGGTCGTCACACTCGACGAAGACGGACAGCAAGACCCGAGCGAGATCCAAGTGCTCTTGGACGCCGCGATCGCCAAGCGTGCGCAAGTCGTCTACGGCAAGCCATTGAATCCACCACCCCACGGCGCGTTCCGTAACGCGGCGTCGAGGGGAGCGAAAGGGCTCATCAACCGCTTCTTCGTCGGTCCCAATGCGCAAGACTTCAACAGCTTCAGGCTCATTCTCGGTTCGGTAGCGCGGGGTCTCGCTGCGTATTCCGGCTCGGGTGTCTATCTCGACGTCGCACTCGGTTGGATCGCCGGGAGTTATGCCACGGCTCCGGTTACTCTGCGGTCGGAAGATCGAGAGTCCGGCTACTCATTGCGTCGATTGCTCAGCCACTTTTGGCGCCTCGTCATTTCAAGCGGAACCCGTGGTCTCCGCGTCGTGAGCGTGCTCGGAGTCGCCCTCGCCGCGTTAGGGCTCCTGTTCACCGCTTGGATCATCATCGTGAAGCTCACCACGGGCATCGACGCGGAGGGCTGGGCGTCGACCAACGTGATCATTCTTATGAGTTCGGGAGCGATACTCTTCTCGCTCGGAATCGTTGCGGAGTACGTCGGCGTGAACGTCAACATGGCTATGGGGCGCCCGGCATACGTTATTACCTCGGACTCTCAGGACGGGCCGCTCGGGATGTCGAGACGTGAGCGAGAGTGACACAACTCCATCAGCGAAGATGTGACGTCGCCCCGCGCTGATCTCGGGAACCCGGGCGACGGCCAAGAGCACCGTCACGCCCGCACCGCGAACGTTCGCCGATAGTGCGTCGGCGTCGTCTGCAGCACCTTCACGAAGTGGTGCCGCATTACCGATGCGGTGCCGAACCCGGTGTCTTGCGCGATGGCCTCCAACGCGGCATCCGTCTCTTCGAGCAGTTGTTGCGCCCTGATGATCCGTTGACGGTTCAGCCACGCCGACGGCGTCGTTCCCATGTCGGCGCGGAAGCGCCGCGCGAACGTGCGGCTCGACATAAGCGCCTTGCGCGCGAGCTGGTCGACGGTCAGGTCTTCGGCCAGATTTTCGAGCATCCAGTCGGCGACGGATGCAAAGGAGTCGGCGCACACCGGTGA
>JBEVDP010000379.1:0-2524 GCA_040513235.1 Acidimicrobiia bacterium
CGCGACCGCGCAGGCGGACGCGCAGGGATTCGACATCGACGTCTCCAAGGAGGAGCACGCGCCCGATCCGGCGGGGACGATCATCAGCCAGAGCCCCGAGAGCGGCACGTTCACCGACGGGAAGACGGTGAAGGTCGTCGTGTCGTCGGGACCGGCGCCGATCGCGGTGCTCGACGTCGTGAACCAGCCGCAGGCCGACGCCGAGAACGCGCTCCGCGGTGCCGGATTCGTGCTCGGCGCACCGAAGACCGAATTCTCGGACACCGTCGCGAACGGCACCGTGATGTCCGTCGATCCTCCGGGCGGCACGGAAGTGCCACCCGAGTCGACGGTCACCCTGACGGTGAGCAAGGGCCGCGCACCGGTGGCGATACCCGACGTGTCCAAGGGGAGCTTCGACCAGGCCAAGGCGACGCTCGAGGGTCGCGGCTTCACCGTGACACGGGGCGACGACCAGTTCTCCGACACCATCCCGTCGGACCAGGTGATCGGCACCCACCCCGACATCGGCAAGACGGTTCCCTACGGGTCGTCCGTCGAGGTCGTCGTGAGCAAGGGCCCGGATCTCATCATGGTCCCGAGCTTCATCGGGGACTTCCTCGGAACCGCGCTCGCCCAGCTCGACGCGCTCGGCTTCCAGGTCGACCTGAAGGGGCCCCAGCAGCTCAGCAAGCGGGTGCAGGACCAGACCCCGGCAGGCGCGCCGGCGCCGCGCGGTTCTACGGTCTCGCTCGGAACCTGAGCCGACCGAAAGGCTGCAACACGATGGGTGCACTCGACGGCCGCGTCGCGGTCATCACCGGCGCGGGACGCGGGTTGGGCCGCGAGCACGCGCTGCTCTTCGCGTCGGAGGGCGCCAAGGTCGTCGTCAACGACCTCGGTGGCGACATGCACGGCGAGGGCGGCGACCCGAGCGCGGCCATGGAAGTGGTCGAGGAGATCAAGGGGATGGGCGGCGAAGCCGTAGTGAACGGCGACAACGTCGCCGATTGGGACGGCGCGGCGCGCCTCGTGCAGCAAGCCGTCGACACGTTCGGTGACCTCCACATCCTCGTGAACAACGCCGGCATCCTCCGCGACCGCGTCATCATCAACATGACCGAGGCCGAGTGGGACGCGGTGGTCAACGTCCACCTGAAGGGCCACTTCTGCCCGACTCGCCACGCGGCCACCTACTGGCGCGAGCAGACCAAGGCGGGCAAGGAAGTCAACGCCGCCCTCGTGCACACCACCTCGACGTCGGGGCTGTTCGCCAACCCGGGCCAGGCCAACTACGACGCAGCCAAGTCCGGGATCGCGACGTTCTCTCAGGTGTGTGCCAAAGAGCTGAGCCGGTACGGCGTGCGCTCGAACTCGATCGCACCGGCCGCGCGTACGCGCTTGACCGAGGCGACGCCCGGCCTCGGCGAGGTCGTGAAGCCCCCGGAAGACGGCTTCGACCTGTGGGACCCCGCGAACGTTGCGCCCTTCGTCGCCTATCTCTCGACGCCCGACTGTCCGTTCACGGGCGAGACGTTCTTCGTGCAGGGCGGCAAGATCCAGCGCGTGCAATCGTGGGCGTTCGTCTCCGAGATCGAGAAGAACGACCGTTGGACGGTTGACGAGCTCCGCTCGGAAGGCGCGCGTCTCGCACCGCAGTGAGCGGGGGTCCTTGAACATAGTGCGCGGAACATTTATGTTCCGCTTGCGAGTTGCTCATTCGCGCTCGCCGGGCAGTTGGGGATCGGGCGAGATGCACCACAGTCGCAGGCGGGGGACGTCGACGTGATGCGCCGCGTTCCGCGCGGCGCAAGCAGCGCGCCGCCGTCCGCGCGTCCCGGTTCCGGCTACGGGCGTCCGGCGCGGCCGGGTCCACCGGCGAGTTGGCGCGAGTGCGACCTGCTCGCGCAGGCGCGTCGTTCCGATCCCGAAGAGCTGCTCGTCGAACCGGTCGACATCTCGCAGCACGCGTAGCCCGACGGCATTTGTCGACAGGCGATGACGCGGTCGGCGACGCGAGCCCAGCTGCCTGCCGCCCGCGCCGCCCTGACCGATATGTCCCGTGCCTGCTGCGCCTACTCCGTGATGCTCTGCAGCGCGTCGGTCATCGCGGTGTTCCCGCCGCCGCCGGACTGCGCCATCATCAGCTTGGTCATGTCGCCTTGCACGCGCACCTTGCCCGACATGAACGCCTGCATCCCGGCTTGCGGGTTGGCGTCGACGAAGACGGCGCGAGCCGTCTCCATGTCGGTCGAGAGGGTGACGTCGGCACTGTCGTCGTGACCCTTCCCGAACAGGGTCGCACCGTCGCGCGTGCCCATGTGGAAGAGGATCTTGTTCCCGCCGTCCTCGACTTCGAGGTTCATGAGGACGTTCGTACCCGGCGGGGCGCCGGCGTCGTGCTCGCTGATCACCTTCGCAGCCGCGTCGAACCATGCGTCGGAAAGGAAGGGTTGTTTGTCGGCCACTCATGCCTCCTGGAGATCGCGCAACGGTCGGCGCGGCGCGCATCGTAGGTGAGGTGTTCCGCGTCTGTCAGGCCGTC
>JBEVDP010000380.1:0-3644 GCA_040513235.1 Acidimicrobiia bacterium
GGCGGCAGGAGTTCTGGAACGCGCGCACACCCATGTCGTAGGTGCGCAGGACGATGATCGACTGGTCGAGGATCTCGTACTCGACGAAGTCGTAGGGCTGGGGAATCTCCTCGAGCCGGCATGCCATCTGCCACACCCGAGGCCACAGCAACTCGGCCTCCATCGCGAAGAAGCCGGCGTCGTAGTAGCGCTCTTTGCGCGCGCGATCGGGGTACTCCATCGCATACGGCACGGGGAGCGCCGGCCGCTTCTGATCCACGATCGCCACGGCGCGTGATACTAGACCGATCGGTACAATCCGCCGACCGCATGGTTGCCGACCAAGACTCCGCCGCACCCGCCTTCGTCGCTGACGTTGACGTGCTCGTCGTCGGCGCCGGTATCACCGGCATCTATCAGCTGTACCGCGCGCGGGAAGCGGGCTTCTCCGTGCAGCTCCTCGAGGCGGGCGGCGGCGTGGGCGGCACCTGGTTCTGGAACCGTTACCCGGGCGCGCGCTTCGACTCCGAGAGCTACACCTACGGCTACCTGTTCTCGAAGGAACTGTTCGACGAATGGGAGTGGCAGGAGCACTTCGCCGAACAACCCGAGACCGAGAGTTACCTCAACCACGTCGTCGACCGGTTCGACCTGCGCCGCCACATGCAGTTCGATGCGAAGGTCACGTCGGCCGAGTACGACGAGAAGTCGGGGACGTGGACCGTTGCGGTCGGCGACGGCCGCGTGTTCCGGACGCAGTTCTTCATCGCCGCGACCGGCGTGTTGTCGGTGCCGTACTACCCACATGTGCGGGGCCGCGACGGCTTCCGCGGGGAGCAGTACCACACGGGCCGGTGGCCGGCGACGCCCGTCGACTTCGCCAGCAAGCGCGTCGCGGTCATCGGGACGGGATCGAGTGGCGTGCAAATCATCCCGTGTATCGCCGGCGAGGTCGCGTCCCTGACCGTGTACCAGCGCACGGCCAACTGGTGCACACCCCTCAACAACGCACCGATCACAGCCGCCGAGCAAGCGCGACTTCGTGTGGACTTCGAAGCGATGTGCGAGACGTTGAACACGTCGATCGCCGGCTTCCTGCACCCCGCGTACGACCGCGCCATGTCTGACGACTCTGAGGAGGAGCGGCGGGCGTTCTTCGAGAAGATGTGGAACAGCCCGGGTTTCTCGAAGCTGTCGAGCCACTACACCGACCTGCTGAACAATCCCGAGGCGAACGCGGCCTGGTGCGAGTTCATCGCCGAGAAGGTCCGCGGCATCGTCGACGATCCCGAGACCGCGGCGAAGTTGATCCCCGACGATCACCGCTTCGCAGAGAAGCGACCGCCGTTCGTCACCGACTATTACGAGGTGTACAACCGGCCGAACGTCTCGCTCGTCGATCTGAAGCAGACGCCGATCCTTCGCCTGACCGAGCGCGGGATCGAGACCGCGGAAGGTGAACGCGAGTTCGACATCGTCGTCTGGGCGACGGGCTTCGACTTCGGCACGGGCGCGTTGACGCGCATGGGGATCCGCGGCCGGAACGGACTCGCGCTCGCCGACGCCTGGGCCGACGGCCCGCGGACGTTTCTCGGCGTGCAGAGTTCAGATTTCCCGAACTTCTTCTTCCCCGGCGGCCCGCACGCGGCGGCGGGGAACAACCCCCGGTACAACGGCGACCAGGTCGACTTCGTCACCGACACACTTATATATGTGCGCGACCACGGCTACGACACGATCGAGGTCGATCCGGCGGCCGAAGAGAGGTGGACGAGCATGGTGGATCGAGGTGCGTCGTACGGGCCGTTCGGCGAGAGCAGCTACTTCTTCGGTACCAACATCCCCGGCAAGCCCCGCAAGTACCTCCTGAACTCCGGCGGCCGCCCCAAGCTCTTCTCGGTGATCGCCGATGTCCGCGCGACCGACTACCAGGCGTTCAAGCTGTCACGATCGTCGTAAGGATTCCTCGCCGAGGGGGTCGAGTATGGCCGGCTCAGGGATCGCGAAGCTCTGGAAGCCGGTCATCAACGTGACCGACCTCGACGCAGGGGAGAGGTTCTGGTCGGCCGTGTCCGGACTGTCGCCGCAAGGACGACAAGGTGGCGAGTTCTCGATCCTCGACGCCGCCGAGAGGGCAGAGGGCGACGGGTGGATCCTGCTGCAGCTCGTCCCCGAAGGCCAGGTGAGTGTGAACGCAGGGACCCATCTCGACTTCCGCGTCGATGATGTCGCGGCCGCCGCCCGGCAGATCGAGGAGATCGGCGGGGTGACCATCAGGCCACCGGGGCTGTATGGGCCGGATGGAGAGGCAATCCTCGAGTGGGCAGTGATGCAGGATCCCTTCGGCAACGAGTTCTGCATCATCCGCTACCCGTTGGAGGAGCAACGTGCAGATTCGTAGCATCGACATCTCGACCGCGCGCCACGTCACCGACTTCGGCAGCGACTTTCGGCTCTCGCCGCTGGCGGCGCCCGGTGCACGCGTCGCGGTCAACGTGATCCAACTCCCGGCCGGCGGGTGCATCGGCCGGCACCGCGCGGTCGTGCCGCAGACGTTCTACGTCGTCGCGGGCGAGGGCTGGGCCTCGGGTGACGACAACGCGCGTGTCGCCGTCGCCGCGGGCCAAGTCGCCGAGTGGAGCGAGGGCGAGCAGCACGCCGCCGGGAGCGACCGCGGGCTCACGGCGGTCGTCCTCGAAGCCGCGCCTGCGCAGACAACCGCACAGCCGGTGCTCCCGCAACTGCGCTACGACGCGCCCATCGAGGCCATCGAGTGGCTGTGCCGCGTGTTCGGATTTCGCGAGGAGACGCGCATGTCGGCGCCGAATGGTGAGCTCTACATCTCAGCAGTCGTGGCACCCGGTGGCGGCCGGGTGATGATCTCCGGTCCGCTCGGCGAAACCGGGCGGGCGCACCTTCGCGCGACCTTGCCGCAGTATCTCGAGGTCGCGGAACACCCGTGGCCGAACCCGGCGTATTCGATCACGATGTTCGTTCCGGACGTCGACGCGCACTACGAGCATGCGCGTGCCGAAGGCGCGCAGATCCTCGTGGCGCCGCGCGACCAACCGTGGGGACTCCGCGACTACGAAGTGCTCGACCTCGAAGGACGGTTCTGGAACTTCAGCCAGCGCCTGCGCGACGTGGAGCCTGCGGATTGGGGCGCTCGCCGCGTCGAATGACGGTCAGACGGTTGCGACGGGCGTGAGCGGCGACGCGATCGCGCCGGGCAGGCGCAGCGGCGGCGCGGTGAGCAGGAAGCGACTGCGGTTGTGTTCACGGAGCCAGGTTGCGAGTTCGTGCAGGTACCAGAGCTCACCGAGCGGCACACCGAGCCGGAACAGGCACAGGTTGTGGATCGGGAGGAACGAGTGGCGGCTCTCGTCGCGGTCCTTGCCGAGCAACCCTTCAACTGCGTAGTTGTCGGCGATCAGCGCCGAGATCTGCGAGTCGGCGATCCACTCCAGCAACGACGGGTCGCGCGCGTCGAGGTACGTGCACGTCGTGAAGATCTGTTTGGGGTCCGGTTTGCGACCCCACTCGAGGATCCGTGTCGCGAACCCCGTGTGTAACAGGAGCATGTCGCCCGGCTCCACGACGACGTTGTCGGCCGTCATGATCTGTTCGAGTGTCTGGCGGTCGACGCCGCGCCACTCGTGGCCGAG
>JBEVDP010000381.1:0-6157 GCA_040513235.1 Acidimicrobiia bacterium
CGACGAGATACACGACCGGCAACTCGTGCCGGAGCGCGTGCTCGGTGAGCCGCACGATCTTCTCGACTGTCCGCGCGCCCCAAGACCCTGCTTTCACCGTCGAGTCGTTGGCCATCACGCACGCGGGGCGGCCGTCGATGCGGCCGACACCGGTGACCACCCCGTCGGCAGGCAGGTCGCCTGCGAGCGCATTGGCGAGCAAGCCGTCTTCGACGAACGAGTCGGGGTCGAGCAGCAAGTCGAGCCGGTCGCGCACGAACAGCTTGTGCTGGCGCGCGAGCTTTTCGGATTCCTTGGCAAGGTTCCCTTCGCGCGCGCGTACGGTGTGCTCCTCGACGCGATCGCTGTCAGTCACGCGCGGCTTTCGCGAGACGGGGTCCGGCGTGCAGCAGCGCGCTCGGAAGCTCGCGGCCGACGATCTCCTGCGCGAGGTGAGCGCAGTCGAGCAGCGCGTCGAGGTCGATGCCGGTGTCGATGCCCATGTCGCCGAGCATGTGCACGAGGTCCTCGGTCACGGCGTTGCCGGATGCGCCCGGCGCGTAGGGGCAGCCGCCGAGGCCGCCGACCGATGCGTCGTAACGCGTCACGCCGCGTTCCAGCGCGGCCATCACGTTGGCGAGCGCGGTGCCCCGAGTGTCGTGGAAGTGGAGCCCTACTCGCTCCGCGCCGATGCCCGCGCGCGCCAACTCGTCGAGCAGGTCGTTGACGCGCCGCGGGGTTGCCATCCCGGTTGTGTCGCCGAACGACAGCCGGTCGGCGCCGGCGTCGAGCAGGTGCCCGGCGATCTGACCCACGCGCTCGGGCGCAACGTCGCCTTCGTACGGACATCCGAACGCGGTCGACACGATCGCCTCGACGAGCACGCTCTCCGCGTGCGCGCGCTCGACGAGATCGCACGCCCCGATGAGAGACTCCGCCACGGAACGGCGCACGTTCTTCTGATTGTGGGTCTCGCTCGCCGACACGACGAGTTCGAGCTCGTCGGCGCCTGCCGCGAGCGCCAGCTCGGCGCCCTTCGGATTCGGGACGAGCGCCGAGTAGACGACGCCTGGCGCCCTCGTGATCGTCGCCATGACCTCTGCGGATCCGGCCATCGGCGGGATCGCCTCGGCCCGCACGAACGATGCGGCCTCGATCCGCCGCAGCCCGGTGCCGGACAGCGCGTCGATCAGCCTCACTCGTGCCGCGACCGGCACCGGCGGTTCGTTCTGCAACCCGTCACGCGGGCCGACTTCTCGGATCTCGACCGCCGCAGGCCAGGCCACGGCGCCAGGTTAGACAGGCGACCCGCTCAGGCGACGATGCGCACCGGCTTGTCGTTGCACGACGCCGACCACGTACTGATGTCAGTGATCCAGGATCCGGCCGGGCCCGCAAAGGAGATCTTCAGCCAGCCGGCCGTTATTCGACTCGGCGCCTGACCCGAATTTTGATGGGCGTCGGGCCCAGATCGAACGATTCTCGGATCTTGCGCTCGAGGTACCGCAGGTAGGTCGGCGGGAGGCTGCGAGTGGCGAACAAGGTGAACGTGGGCGGCTCCGCCGCACCCTGAGTGGCGTACAGGACCCGGGGCCGGTGCTTCTTGACGACCGGCGCCGGGTGCGCGGCCTGGGCGTCCCGCAGCACCCGGTTCAGGGCCGCGGTTGGAATTCTCTGGTGATACGCCGCCTCGGCATTCCGGAGCGCGGGCAACAGTTGATGGACCCGCCGTCCGGTCAGCGCCGAGATCGGGATCGAAGGCGCGTAGGTGAGGAACCCGAGCTTGTCCTCGAGCTGGCGGCGCACGTCGGCCCGCTGCTCGGTGTCGAGCAGGTCCCACTTGTTGAGCACGAGCACGATCGCCGTGCCGGCCGCGTCGACCCGCTCGGCCAGGCGCTGATCCTGGTGGGTGACACCCTCGGTGGCATCGATGAGGAAGAGCGCGGCGTCGGCCCGGTCGATCGCCTCCAGGGCCCGCACGAGGCTGTAGTACTCGGTCCCCTCTTCGATCCGGCTCTTGCGGCGCAGGCCCGCGGTGTCGACGAAGCGCAGCGGTCCGTCCGGGGTTTCGACGATCGTGTCGATCGCGTCGCGGGTCGTGCCGGGCATGTCGTGCACGACGGAGCGCTCTTCGCCGACGATGCGGTTGAACAAGGTCGACTTGCCGGCGTTCGGGCGGCCGACGATCGCGATCGAGAAGATGCCGTCGCCGGTTTCGTCGACCTCCGGTGCTTCCGGCTCGGGCGGGAGCGCGGCAACGACGGCGTCGAGCAGTTCACCCGAAAGACGCCCGTGCAGCGCCGAGACCGGCACCGGGTCGCCGAGGCCGAGCGCGCTGAACGCCCACGCCTCGGCTTCGCGCCGCTCGTCGTCAACCTTGTTGACGGCGACGATGACGGGGTGCGGCGAACGTTGCAGCACCCGCGCAACCCGGGCGTCTTCTTCGGTGACGCCGGTGGTGACGTCGACGACGAGCACGATCACGTCGGCGTCCTTCATGGCCGCGTCGGCCTGCTTGCTCACCTTGGCCGAGAGGTCGGTCTCCTCCCCGGTCAGTCCGACGTCGCCGGCCGCGAGCCAGCCCCCGGTGTCGACGAGCGAGAACTGCCGGCCCTGCCAGTCGGCCGCGAATTCCTTGCGGTCACGCGTGACGCCGGGCCGCTCCTCGACGATCGCGGCGCGCCGCCCGACGACGCGGTTCACGAGCGTCGACTTGCCGACGTTCGGGCGGCCGACGATCGCGACGACCGGCGCGGCGGCGCTCATGCTTGTCCGCTCTCGGCCCTACGGGCCGGGCCGCTCGGGCCCCGCTCACTGCTCGGCCGGATACCGGCCTCCCGACGCTCGCTCATGCCGGCCCGCTCACGAGCGGAGCGCGGCAACGAGGGCCGCGCCATCGGTGGGGACGATCTCGACCGCTCGCGGCAGCTCGTCGACCGCGACGCCGTCGAGGAACTGACCACGCGACAGCGCAACGTCGGGCAGCAGATATCGGTGCTCCGGTGGCTCGTCGGCCAAGGCGCGAGAAACGTCGGTGCCGGTGAGGAGTCCGGTGACCCCGATGTTGCCGCCGAAGTAGGTGTTCTGGACGGGCAGCAAGCGCACGTCACCCGGGAGGTGATCGAGCAATGGCTCCAACACACGGGCACCGAGCGTGCCGGTGAGGATCGCGACCGGCGCGCGCCGCGTGCGCAACGCGACGCGCGTCTCGGCGCGGGGCGCGCGGTATCCGTCGGCGGGCGCGCCATCGACCCAGGCGAAGAACCCGCTGCGGACGCCGGTGCCTTGCACCGACTCTCCCGCCAGCGCAGCTTGCACCTCGGCCTCGAACGTTCGCGCCATACCGATGCCGTTCTCGTGCTGGAGGCAACCCTCGTACGCGGCCAACTCGGGAAACGGCCGGTTGGCGAGGAGGTAGTACTCGTCGGACGCGAACACGAGGCGATGGCCGAGCGCGTCGATGTAGCGCGCCTGCCACCGCTCGATCGTGTCGAGATCCGCCGCCGCTTCGGCTGCGGTGTGCGGCCGTAATTCGGACTCGCGGTTGTGCGCGCTCACACCGAGCGGCACGACACCGAGCGTTGCGAGCCGCGGGAACCGGTCGAGCACGCCGAGCAGCGTGTTGTCGAGCACCCGACCGTCGTTGATCCCGGGACACACGACCACTTGGCCGTGTATTTCGACGCCCGCGTCGAGGAGCACCTCGAGCCAGCGCAGGCTGGTCGCGCCGCGCCGGTTGCGGAGCAGGCGCACGCGCACGTCGGGGTCGGTGGCGTGGATACTCACGTACAGCGGGCTCAACCGCTCGGTGATCACGCGCTCGACGTCAGCTTCGGTGAAGCGCGTGAGCGTTGTGAAGTTCCCGTAGAGGAACGACAACCGGTAGTCGTCGTCTTGGAGGTAGAGGCTGCGGCGCATGCCCTTGGGCAGCTGGTGGATGAAGCAGAACGGGCAGTGGTTGTCGCACGTCCGCACCCGGTCGAACACCGCGCTCGCGAGTTCGAGGCCGAGTGGGGCGCCGCCGGCCTTCTCGATCACGCAGGTGCGTTCGAGGCCGCCCGACCGCAGTTCGAGCTCCACGCGGGGGCCGTCGGCGTGGAGCTGGTACGCGATGACGTCGCGCAGGTCGTCGCCGTTGACCGTCAATACTTCGTCGCCCGGCCCGACCCCGGCATGCGCGGCCGGTGATCCGGGCGCGACAGATACAACGAGTGCGGGGGGCATGGACCGATTCTACGGGCCCGGCCGCGAAAAGCTCGCCCGGTAGCCTCGTTCTCAGTGGCAGTCGAAAAAGTGCTCTTGGCCGAACCCCGTGGCTTTTGCGCCGGGGTGGAGATGGCGATCAAGGCGCTGGCCTGGATGGTGCGCGCGTTCGACCCACCGGTGTACTGCTACCACGAGATCGTCCACAACCGGCTCGTTGTCGATCGCTTCCGCGAGCAGGGCGTGATCTTCGTCGACGACGTCGACGAGGTGCCGCCCGGCGCGCCGCTCATGCTGTCGGCCCACGGGTCGGCGCCGGCCGTGGTCGACGCGGCCCGCACCGCGAACCGCTACGTCGTGAATGCCGTCTGCCCGCTCGTCACCAAGGTCCACCACGAGGCGCGGGTGCGGGCCCGGAAGGGCTACACGATCCTGTACGTCGGCCACACGGGCCACGACGAAGCGGTCGGCACGGTCGCCGTCGCCCCGGACGCGATGCATCTCGTCGCCGACGAGGAGTCACTCGCGCGCACGCTGGCCGAGGTCGGCGCGGACGAGCCGATCGCGATGCTCGCCCAGACCACACTCGCCCACCACGAATGGACCGGCCTGCTCGAGAAGACGCGCTCCCAGTTTCCGCAGCTGTGGACCGCGACCCGCAACGATCTCTGCTTCGCGACGACGAACCGCCAAGACGCGCTGACGACGATCGCGGGCCGCGCCGACGCAGTCGTCGTGATCGGGAGCGCCAACTCGTCCAACACGCTTGCGCTCGCCGAGGTCGCGAGATCCGCGGGGTCCCCCGTCGTCTTGCGGGTCGACGGACCCGACGAGCTTGACCTCGATGCACTCGACAGCGCGACGATCGTCGGCGTCACGGCAGGTGCGAGCGCACCCGAGGATCTCGTCGACGCGGTTATCGCGAAGCTCGCACCCACCGACGGCGTGGAACTGGTGCGAGTCACCGACGAGGACGAGTACTTCCCCCCGCCGCGCGAGCTGCGCGAGTTGCTTCCCGCGCTCGATGCGCTCGCCGCGTTCGCATTCGGTGGTGATCCGCAACACGCGCGTGCCCTCGGGGGCCCGTTCCTCGATGACCGCGCCCTCGACGCGTCTCACGTGCTCAGCCGGCTCGGCAGTTCCTAACCCACGACGTGCAACCCTCGCGGCGACTCGCTGCGTGACGCATCAATCACCGCGGAGCGCGGATCCGGCCTCGTCGAACGCCACCTGCAGCACGTCGTGGAGTCCTGCGGTTGTCGCGTCGACCTCCGCACGCGGCACCGTGCTCTTGTCGCGCGCCGGCGGCCGCAACGGCTCACCGATCACGATCACGACGCGCCCGAAGCGCGGTATCGGCAGCTTGTGCGCACGCAGTATCTCCTCGCTGCCCGCGATCGCGACGGGGACGACTGGCACACCGGCTCGCAACGCGAGATACGCAGCTCCCGGCTGGAGCGGTTGGATCTTCGGGCCTCGTTGGCGCGTGCCTTCCGGGAACACGGCCAGGATGTCGCCGGCTTGGAGCATGGCCATCGCGTCGCGCAACGCCTTGCGATCGGTGCCGTCGCGCGCGACGGGAAACCCGCCGAGCGCACGGAAGATCGAGCTGAGCACCGGGATCTTGAACGCCTCGACCTTGCCCATGAAGCGGATCCGACGCGTTGTGATCACCGACAACAAGGGGATGTCCATCATCGACCGGTGCGACGGCGCGAGCACGTACCCGCCCGTCTCCGGGAGTCGGTCGGCACCCTCGACCCGCACCCGCCACAGTGCGCGGGATCCTGGCGCGACGACCAGCCACACCGCCCGGTACAACGTCATGACGTGAGCCGCGCGAGGTCGACGGCGAACTCGGGATACGACGATGCGACTGCGCGCCAGCCTCGCACCGTCGACGCGCCGTCGATCGCGTTGGCGGCGATCGCGGCTGCCATCGCGATGCGGTGATCGCCGTGGCTCTTGAGCGATG
>JBEVDP010000382.1:0-11986 GCA_040513235.1 Acidimicrobiia bacterium
AAGTAGGTGAGCCAGTGCGCGTTGAAGACGACGCCTTGGCCATCGATTTCCGCGTACCGGACGCGGATCCGGTGCGTGAACGGATTCACGTTTCCTGCTCTTGGCGCCTGCGGCGCCAGTCCGCTCGGGCCCCGCTCGCTCATGCGCGCAGTTCGGCGCCGTGGGCCGCGACGACGGCGTCGATCGCCGCTTGCCGCAAGGTGGCCACTTCGGCGTCGGTGAGCGTGCGATCCGGAGCCCGGAACGAGCACGTGAACGCAAGGCTGACCCGGCCCGGCCCGAGGCTCTCGGCGCGGAAGATGTCGAAGAGCTCGACCTGCTCCCCCATCGCGCCGGCCGCCGCACGCAGTGTCTCGCGCACGGCCGTTGCCGGCACGGTGTCGGCGACGACGAACGCGAGATCGATGGACGACGCAGGGAAACGCGAGACGAGCGACGCGCGGCGTGGCCGCCGCCGACCGCCGGCGAGCACGGCCACGTCGAGTTCGCATACGACCACCGGAACGGCGAGATCCAACGCGCGGCGCGCATGCTCGGCGACTTCGCCGACGACGCCCGCGCGCTGCCCGTCGACGATCACAGCCGCCGCGCGCGTCGGGTGGAAGCCGAGCGCGTCGCCGACGGCTTCCAATCGCCAGTCGGCGAGCCGCAGTTCGGCCGCGAGCGCCTCGACCACCGCCACCACGTCGGCGGTGGTCACGGGCCGATCCGGTTCGTGCGGCGCGCGGCGAACACTGCCCGTGCGGACCATCGCGCACGACAACGACTCGCGCGGCAACGGTTCGCCCAGTGGGGGCGGCGCGAACACGGTACCGAGCTCGAACAGCGCGACGTCCGATGTTCCGTGCGCCGCATTGAAGGCCGCCGCACGCAACAGGCCGGGCAGCAACGCGGGACGCAGGATCGACTCTTCGGCGCGCAACGGGTTCTCGACCTCGACGACACCGAACCCTTCGGTGCCGGTGCGCGTCAGATCGGCGGGCGCGAGCAAAGGCAGCGTGTACGCCTCGTCGTAGCCGGCGCCGACGAGGACGTCGGCGATCGCCCGGCGTTCACGTTGCTCCGGCGTGAGCGAGCCCGTTTTCGCCGGGTTCGACGGGACCGTGCGCGGGATGTTCTGGAGCCCGACCCGGCGCGCCACTTCCTCGACGACGTCGATCTCTCGTTGGAGGTCGGGGCGGAACGTCGGCGCGACGGCGACGAAGTCGGCGCCGGTCCCCTCCGTCTCGACCCCGAGCGGTGTCAACAGCGCCTGCATCGCGGTCGCATCGAGCTCGGTCCCGAGCAACGCGTTCACGCGCGCGCTGCGGACCGAGATGCGCGGGCGTGTGACCGGCGCCGGGTATTCGTCGATCGTGCCGGCCGCCGGCTGCGCGCCCGCGACTTCTGCGAACAGGTCCATCGCGCGCTGGGCGCCGCTCGCGGTGCCGTTGGGGTCGATGCCACGCTCGAAGCGGGCGCTCGCCTCCGAACGCAGCCCGATCCGCTTGGCCGAGCGGGCGATGCCGGTCGGTTCGAAATACGCGGACTCGAGGAGGATCTCGGTCGTGCTGTCGGACACCTCGGCATCCGCCCCGCCCATGATCCCGGCGATTCCTTGCGGCACACCGGTGGCGTCGCAGATCAGCAGGTCTTCGTTGGTCAGCGTGCGCACCACGCCGTCCAGCGTTTCCATCTGCTCGCCGGCGGTCGCGAGGCGCACGACGATGCCCTTCCCCGCGAGCCGGCCGAGGTCGAACGCATGCAATGGCCGGCACCGTTCGAGCATCACGTAGTTGGTGACGTCGACGACGTTGCTGATCGGGCGCATGCCCGCCAACCGCAGGCGCTGCTGCATCCAGTCCGGCGAGGGCCCCATCGTGACCGTGGCCGTCATCGCGACGAACCGCGGGCAGCGATCTCGGGCCTCGACCACGACGCGGCTCTCGCCGATCGCGTCGACGACTGACGCGGGCTCCTCGGCCGCGAGCGTGAATGGCAGGCCGAATGCGGCCGCGATCTCGCGAGCGACGCCGGTGATGCCCATCGCATCCGGGCGGTTGGGGGTGATGGCGAGGTGGAACACCACGTCGTCGAGGCCGAGCACTTCGCGCACGTCGGCGCCGAGCGGCGCGTCGGGCGCCAGGGCGAGGATCCCGCCGTGGTCGTCGCCGAGGCCGAGCTCGCGCGGCGAACACAGCATGCCTTCCGACACCACGCCGCGAATCTTGCGGCGCTCGATCTTGAAGTCGCCGGGAAGCACGGCGCCGAGGCGCGCGTACGGCACGACCATGCCGGGCTCGATGTTCGGCGCGCCGCAGACAACGCGCAGCTGCCCGTCGCCGTAGTCGATGTCGGCGAGCCGGATGCGGTCGGCGTCAGGGTGCGGCACGACGTCGAGAATCTTCGCGACGATCACGCCGTTGATCTCGCGCCCCGGCTCGTCGATCTCCTCGACCTCGAGGCCGAGCTGGTTCAGCGCGTCGGCGACGTCGGCCGGCGCGGCCTCGACCGGTGTGAACTCGCGGATCCAAGACAGCGGGGCCCGCATCAGAACTGCCTCAGGAAACGCACGTCGCCGTCCCACAAGTTCTTCACGTGGTCGACGCCGTAGAGGAGCTGAACGAGACGGTCGATGCCGAATCCGAACGCGAATCCGCTGTAACGCTCCGGATCGATGTCGACCGCAGCGAACACGTTGGGATCGACCATGCCCGCCCCGCCGAGCTCCACCCATCCCGTCTTGGAGCACACCGTGCAGCCCTCGCCTTCGCAGAACACACACGTGGCCGCGAACTCGACGGAGGGTTCCGTGAACGGGAAGAACGACGGCAGGAAACGGGCGCTGATGTTGGGGCCGAACAACGCGTGGATGAAGGCTTCGATGGTGCCCAGCAGGTCGCCCAGAGTGATGCCTTCGTCGACCGCGAGGCCCTCGATCTGATGGAACACGGGCGAGTGGCGCGCGTCCAGCGTGTCACGCCGGAACACGCGGCCGGGCATGACCGAATAGATCGGCGGCCGCTGCGACTCCATCACGCGGATCTGCACCGGCGAGGTGTGCGTGCGCAGGAGCACTTGTTCGGGCTCACCCAAGCGGACGTAGAGCGTGTCTTGCATCGCGCGCGCCGGGTGCCCGGGCGGGAAGTTGAGCGCTTCAAAGTTGTACCAGTCGAGCTCGACCTCCGGACCTTCGGCCACCTTGTACCCGAGACCGACGAACACGTCCTCGAGTTCGCGCCAGATGCGTGTCACGGGATGGAGATGACCACGCCGGTAATCGCGCCCGCCGATCGTGAGGTCGAGTCGCTCAGCATCGAGCGCGGCCTCGCGGTCGCCGGCCGAGAGCGCATCCCGCCGCGCCGCGATTGTCTCCTCGATGAGAGCGCGAGCCGCAGAAACGGCTTGGCCCACCGCGGCGCGATCGGGTCCATCGACGGTCTTGATCGCCTCGCGGACCGTGTTGAGCGGCGATCCTTTCCCGAGATAGCGGCGGTCGATGTCGGTGAGGTCGTCGAGCGTGGACGCGGCGGCGATCTCGGCGGCGGCGTCCGAATGCGCGTCGCTCGCGCGCTCGATCAGCTCGTCTCGGCTCACGAGATTCTCCGCTGACGCGCGGCTTCGAACAGCAACACCGTGCCCGCCATCGCGACGTTGAGCGACTCGCCGGCTGCCATGGGGATCGTCACCATCTCGTCGAGCGGCAGATCGGGTGCGAGGCCGTGGGCCTCGTGACCGAGCACGAAGGCGACCGGCGCGCGGAAATCGAGGGCTTCGGGTGCAGATCCGCCCGTGGCGACCGCGCCGATGCGACGGATGCCGTGCGCGCCCAGCGCTGCGAGCATGTTCACCGCGGGTTCGCCCTCCATGATCCGGATCGCGAAGCACGCGCCCGCTGAGGCGCGTACGACTTTGGGATTGTACGCATCCACCGATCCGGCTCCGAGGCCGATTGCCTGGGTCCCCGCCGCGACCGCGCTCCGCATGAGCGTGCCGACGTTGCCGGGATCGCCGATCGGTGCGCCGATCACCACGAGGTCGACCGCTCCCCATGGAGCAGGCCGCGGCTTGCGCACGACCGCGAACACAGGTTGCGGTGTCACCGTGTCGCCGATGCGCGCCGCCGTTTTCCAGTCGAGCGCGACGACATCGATGCCGGCCGCGGTCGCGCGCGCGACCACCGCCTGCACGGCGGGAATCTCGGGCGCGGCGTACACCGCCTCGATCGCCGCGCCGTGGTCGAGTGCCGCGTCGAGGACGCGCGGACCTTCAGCGACGAACAGTCCCGCGTGGTCGCGCGCGCGCCGGTCGCGGAGAAGTTCCCGCAGCCGGGCCACCTCGGCCCGGCTCGCGGTGTGAGACATCCGTCTACGCGGCGTCGAGAGCCTGGCGCGCGGTCTGGACGAGGGCGCCGAAGGTCGCCGGTTCGCGAACCGCGAGATCGGCGAGGATCTTGCGGTCGACGTCCACCTGCGCGGCCTTCAACCCCGCAATGAAACGCGAGTACGAGATCTCGTGCTCGCGGCAGGCCGCATTGATGCGAACGATCCACAGGCGGCGGAACTCACCCTTGCGGGCACGCCGGTCGCGGTACGCGTAGCGCAACGAGTGCATGACCTGCTCGTTGGCCTTGCGGAAGTGGCGGCTGCGGGCACCGGTGTATCCCTGGGCCTCTTCGAGGACCGCGCGGCGGTGCTTCCGGCCGTTGACGGAGCGCTTGACGCGAGCCATGTCATGACCTCCCGAGCAGGCGCTCGACGTGCTTGCGGTCGCCGCCGGTGACTTCGGTCGGGCGGCCGAGCCGGCGGGTACGGCGACTCGACTTCTTCTCCAGCAGGTGGGCGCGGTTGGCCTTCCGGCGGAAGATCCTGCCGGTGCCGGTGACCTTGAAGCGCTTGGCCGCACCGCGGTGGGTCTTTTGCTTGGGCATAGTCGTCTCTTCGTCTGTGCGTGCTTGAGAATTCGTTTGGGGGATTTCGTGGTGGGCGACTCAGGCGGTGGCTTCGGCCTGCGCCGGTACGACCGCCGCCGGGTCGTCGGCTTCGGGTTCGGCCCCGTCGGGAGCCACGTTGCCGGACTTGGCCGCACCCTTGGTTGCCCCCTGCCCCTTGCCCTTCGGGCGCCGGGTGGGGTTCAACACCATCGTCATGTTGCGGCCGTCCTGGCGGGGTGACGACTCGACGGTCGCCAGTTCCGCCACGCGGTCGGCGACTCGTTCGAGGATGCGGCGCCCCAGTTCGGGGTGAGCCATCTCCCGGCCGCGGAACATGATCGTGAGCTTGACCTTCGAGCCCTCCTGCAAGAAGCGCTCGATGTGCTTCATCTTGGTCTCGTAGTCGTGCCCGTCGATCTTCGGCCGGAACTTCATCTCTTTGATGACGACGCTCGTGGCCTTCCGCTTCGATTCCTTGCGCCGCTGATCCTGCTCGTACTTGTACTTGCCGTAGTCCATGATCCGGCATACGGGAGGATCGGCCTTGTCGGCGACCTCGACGAGGTCGAGGCCGGCGTCCCGGGCGATCTGCTGCGCCTGCGGCAGCGCCATGACCCCGAGGTCGGTCTTGTCGGCACCGATGAGTCGGACCTGGCGAGCGCGGATGCGGTCGTTGATGCGGGCGTCGTCTGTAGCGATGGGGGCATCACCTTCTTTGATACGGCCGCCGGCGCGAAACGACGGCGGACACCTTCCCGATACGAGAAGCGTCCACCGCCGGTACCGACCGCTGGCCGGTGGAGGCAACGGACCCGGCTCGGGCCCATCCTCGAAGGGATGTTCCGGCCGGGTGGGGACTGCCGAGGCTGCCCGTCCCACTTCTCTTAATTGCTCGCTTGGAATTGCTTGCTCGGCCAGGTCACTGCCCGGCCGTCGTGCGAGGATACCAGTGTGAGTGGGCTCTGGACACCGTCGGGCGCCGGGGATCTCGGCCGCGAGCAGAGCGCGGGCACCCAGGAACCGGAGCCGGAGCCCAGTCCGGAGGAGGTTGCGGCGCTCCGTGAACTCCACGCCCGGCTCATCGCGACGCCGGTGGCCGACGTCGTGGCCAACCATGCCCTCGGGATCTGGCAGCTTGCCCTGGTCCACCTCGGCGTCATCACTCCGCCCGACGCGGCGGGCAATCGTCCCAAACCCGACCTGGCATCGGCCGGATTCGCAATCGACGCCCTCGCCGCGCTGGTCGAAGGCCTGAACACCCGTCTCGGCGAGCACGAGCCCGTGCTGCGCGAGGCGCTCGCCCAGGCCCAGATGCTGTTCGTCGAAGTCGCCGACGCGCAGGGCGATCCCTAGACCTTCACGATGCGGGTCGCCTCCCAGCGGCCGAGCTGCGCGGGTACGACCTCGAACTCGACTGTCGCGCCGACAGGAATCGTGCGCGACAGATCCGCGATGCGCGTCGCGTGGAACGGGTACTCGGTGCCGTTGTCAGCCCGTAGCGTTCCGAGGCCGCGGCGCTCGTCGAACGCGACGACCTTGCCCTTTACCATGGCTCCCTCCGCGGCGCGCCGTCCGGCCTTCGGCACGCGGAGCTCGGCTCGTCCGCACTGAGATTCACTGCACGATCTTGGAGATGGGCAGCTCGAGGATGCCCGTCGCGCCGTGGTCCTTCAACGCGGGAATGAGAACGTTGATCTCCGCCTTGGCGACGACCGTCTCGACGGCGTAGCCGTCTTCGTTGTGCAGCTTGGACACGGTCGGCGCTTTCAGCGCGGGCAGGAGGTCGATGACAGCCTGCAGATTCGTTTCCTCGACATTGAGCTTCACGAGCACGCGCCCTCGTGCTTCCAAGGCGCCGGTGAGGAGGGTCTGGAGCTGCTCCATCGCACGCCGCTTCTCGGTATCTGCGTGCGCGAGTGGGTTCGCGATCAGTTCGGTGTAGGAGACGAGAATCGTGTCGACGATGCGCAAGCCGGCGGCGCGCAGCGCGCGGCCGGTCTCGGTGATCTCGACCACGGCGTCGGCGATCTCGGGGATCTTCGCTTCCGTCGCGCCGTAGGAAAGCGTGACCTCGGCCTGCACGCCATGTTTCTCGAGAAAGCGGCGCGTGAGATCGGGGTACTCGGTGTGCACGCGCACGCCATCGGGGAGGTCCTTGATCGTCTGCCACGGCGACTCGCTGCCGACGGCGAGCACCATGCGGATCGGGCGGGCGGTGGCCTTCGAATAGTGCAGCTCCGTGAGCGTCACGACGTCGACGCCCGTCTCCTCGATCCAGTCGCGGCCGGTGATGCCGAGGTCGAACAGACCGTCGGCGACGTACCGCGGAATCTCCTGTGGGCGCAGGATCGTCACGTCGATGACACGCGGGTCGTCGATCATGGCGCGGTAATCGACGTCGGATGCCCGCACGACGGCGAGGTCTGCGTCTTCGAACAACTGCAACGTCGCCCGCTCCAGCGATCCTTTGGGGAGCACGAGTCTGAGCACGGTGAAGCAGGCTACCGGGCCACCACGACGTGGTAGCCGAGATTGTGTTCGGGCCTTGTCCGGAGCTCGCCGTACTTGGCATCCCAGGTGCCGTCGGCGAGTTCCGTCCGCAGTCGGTCGATGCCGCGCGCGAGCACGTGGGCTTCCATCTGCGCGAAGCACGACATCCCCCGCTGCACGTCGGGGTCGAGATACATCTCGGGGCGGTTCCAATAACAGCCGCCGAACCCGTCGATGCAGTCGGCCGGCACCGGCACCGGCTCGCACGAAACCACGTCGAGGTGTTGCGCAATGTCGGCGACCCCGGGCGCGTTGCGTTCGCTCTCTTGGTCGAGGATCTCCGGGAAATAGTCGACGACGATCCAGGCCAGATCCGCGTACTCGGGCTCGAAGAAGAAGAGCACCTGGCGCTCGGCGACGCGCCGCATCTCGGCGAGGCCCGCGCCGAGATCGGTCCAGTGGTGCATCGTGAGCACGGCGAGCGCGGCGTCGAAGCTCGCGGTCGCGAACGGCATTGCTTCGGCAACACCCTGCACCGCCGGTGGGGCGCCGGGCGGGCGCTGCCCGATCATCCGTGCGGATGGCTCGACCGCAACGACGCGACGATCCGCGGGCTCATAGGAACCGGTTCCGGCCCCGACGTTCACGACGGTGCGCGCATCGCCGAGCGCCGCCCATATGGACGCAGCGATGCGCGGATCGGTGCGGCGAGTCCGTGCGTAGGTCGCGCCGATGGTCTCGTATTTCGTACTCACGGCAACGCGCGGAGCAGCGCCACCATCTCGATCGCCGTCAGCGCGGCTTCCTCACCCTTGTGGCCTTCGGATCCACCGAGGCGATCGAACGCCTGCGCACGGGAGTCGACGGTGAGGACTCCGAAGATCACCGGGACGCCGGTGTCGAGCGACGCGCGCGTGAGACCGGCCGCGCACTCCCCGGCCACGTACTCGAAGTGCGCCGTCTCGCCGCGGATGACTGCTCCGAGACAGATGACGGCATCGACGGCGCCGGATGCCGCGAGCCGCTTGGCAACGAGCGGTAGCTCGAACGCGCCCGGCACCCACGCGACCGTGACATCGCCCGCGTTGTGTTCCTTCAGTGCGCGCTGCGCGCCTTCGAGCAAGCCGTCGGTGACGTCCTGGTTGAAGCGCGCGACCGCGATGCCGAACCGCATCCCGCTCGCATCCAGCTCACCTTCCGCGGCGTTGTACTCGCCCACAGATTTAGCTTCCTCCCAGTTGCTCGTCGTCGACGAGCTCCAACAAGTGGCCGAGCTTGCGCTGCTTTGCCTTCAGGTACGCAATGTTCTCGGCGGTTGGTTCGGTGTGCAGCGGAACGCGGTCGACGATCTCGAGGCCGTAGCCCTCGATGCCGCCATACTTTGCCGGGTTGTTCGTCATCAACCGCATCGTCGTGACGCCGAGGTCGACGAGGATCTGAGAACCGATGCCGTACTCGCGCGAGTCGGGCGGAAAGCCGAGTTCGACGTTCGCTTCGACGGTGTCGCGGCCTTGGTCCTGGAGCGAGTACGCGCGCAGTTTGTGCCCGAGCCCGATGCCGCGCCCTTCGTGCCCGCGCAGATAGACCACGACACCTTCGCCCGCGAGCGCGACCTGTTCCATCGCGGCGTCGAGCTGCATTCCACAGTCGCAGCGGAGGGAACCGAACACGTCACCAGTGAGACATTCGGAGTGAACGCGCACGAGTACGTCCTGCTTCCCGGCGACCTCGCCCCGCACGAACGCCAAGTGCTCGGCGCCGTCGAGCAACGACTCGAAGACGTGCGCGGTGAAATCGCCGTACTTGGTTGGGATGCGTGCTTCGGAGACGCGCCGCACGAGCTTCTCGCGATGGCGGCGGTAGCGGATGAGATCGGCGATCGTTACGAGCACCAGCCCGTGCTCGTCGGCGAAGGCCTGGAGATCGGGCAGTCGCTGCATCGTGCCGTCGTCGTTCACGATCTCCGCGAGCACGCCCGCTGGGTAACAGCCCGAGAGGCGGGCGAAGTCGACTGCGGCTTCGGTGTGACCCGCGCGCTTGAGCACGCCGCCCTCGCGATAGCGCAACGGGAAGATGTGCCCGGGCCGGGCGAGGTCGTCGGCGCGGGTGGTTCGGTCGATCACCGCGTGCACCGTCGCGCTGCGATCCGCCGCGGAGATGCCGGTAGTCGTGCCGACCTTGGCGTCTATCGAGACCGTGAACGCGGTGCGTTGGGTCTCGGTGTTCTCGCTCCCCGACACCATCAGCGGGAGCTGGAGCTCGTCGAGCCGTGCGCCCTCGAGCGGCAAACAGATCACGCCACTCGTGTAACGGATCATGAACGCCATCTTCTCGGGCGTCATCTTCTCCGCGGCGATGATGAGGTCGCCTTCGTTCTCGCGGTCTTCGTCGTCGACCACGACGACGAACTCACCGCGCCGCACGGCGTCGATGGCTTCTTCGACCTTGGTGAAGGTCATGTTGTGCTCCCGTCCGGGCGAGTAAGGCGCTCGACATACTTGGCGATGACATCGACTTCGAGATTCACGGCCGCGCCGGGTTGACGGCCACCGAGGTTCGTGACTGCGAGCGTGTGCGGAATCACGGCGACGCTGAAACCGTCGGCGTCGAGGCCGGTCACCGTCAGGCTGATGCCGTCGACCGTGATCGAGCCTTTGTGGACGACGTAGCGCAGCACCTCGGGCGGGGCCGTGAAGGTCATCGCGACGGAGCCGTCGGCATTGTCGGCGCGTGCGCGCAGCGACCCGGTGCCGTCGACGTGGCCCTGCACGATGTGGCCATCGAGCCGATCGCCGAGCCGCAGCGGGCGTTCGAGGTTGACCACATCGCCCGAACGCAACGCGCCCAGATTCGTGCGCGCCAACGTCTCGGTCACGGCGTCCGCGGTCCACGAGTCGATACCCGACTCGACGACCGTGAGGCAACAACCGTTGACCGCGATCGAGTCACCGATCTTCGCGTCTTCGAGCACCCGCTCGGCCTCGATCTCGATCCGAGCGCCGCCGGCCACGGGAGTGAACACCCGCACATGGCCCAGCTCCTCGACGATGCCGGTGAACATCACGCCTCCTCGTAGATGCAACGGAGATCGGTTCCGATGGGTGCGCTGTCGACGAGCCGGTAACGCGTCGCGTTGGCGAGAGTGTCGGGTCCCGGCAATGCGTAGCCCGGTCGGCCCCGCTCGCCGAGGATGACCGGCGCGACGTACGTGACGAGCCGTTGCACACGCCGTTCGGCGAGGAGCGCACCCACGAGCGCGCCGCCGCCTTCGACCAGCACCTGCAAGGCACCTTCGCGACCGAGCAGCGCGATCGCGTCGCCGAGGTCGACACCGGTTCCGTTGGCTGCCGTCGGGACGACACCGACCTTGGCCCCGGCAGCCGACCACGCGTCGACGGCGGCCGTGGGCGCTCGGTCCGTCGTGATGATGAGTGTCGGCGCGAGCTCCGGATCGAACAGCGGACCGGCGGCGGGAACGCGGCCGCGCCCGTCGAGGACGACACGCAGGGGATGCCGAGCAGGCAGGGGATCGACGTCGCGTACGGTGAGCGCGGGGTGGTCGGCGATCGCGGTGCCCGACCCGACCACGACGGCTTGCGAATCGGCGCGCAATTCGTGCGCGTCGGCACGCGCGGCCTCGGAGGTGATCCACTGCGACGTCCCATCGGCGGCGGCGACCTTGCCGTCGAGGCTCGTCGCCAGCTTCGCGACGACGTACGGCACACCCGTGCGCCGCTGGAACAGATACGGCGCGAGCAATGTCGTCGCGGCCTCGGCGCGTGCGCCCACGTCGACTTGTACGCCCGCCTCACGGAGCCGGCCGATGCCGGTGCCCGCGACACGCGGATCGGGGTCCTCGATCGCGACGACAACGCGCGCGATGCCCCCGCCGACCAACGCGTCGGCACAGGGGCCGGTCCGCCCCGAGAACGAGCACGGCTCGAGCGTGACGAACGCGGTCGCGCCGGCCGCGGCGTCACCGGCCGCGCGCAGCGCTTCGATCTCAGCGTGCGCCTGACCGGGCGGCTGGGTCGCACCCTCCCCGACGATCAAACCGTCCCGGACGACGACGCAGCCAACCCATGGATTCGGGGCCGTTCGGCGGCGCGCGGCGGACGCGAGCTCGAGCGCTCGGCCCATTGCCTCGTCGTCGCGCACACCGGCCTCACTTCGCCAGGAGCAGCCACGGGGCAAAAGAACGACAAAACCACCGCACGCCGTCGCGCGGGTAGGCGCGGCCGTCGCAGGTGCTCATGACCCTCTCCCATCCGGACTCTCACCGTCGGCCCAGGACTCACACCTGGTCGGCGCCCGACTGGCGGCCGGGCGTTCGCGGGCTTCCAGCCCCAGATTGGTTCTGGGTTTGGTCACCGCCGGTCGGGACTTTCACCCAACCCCGAGGGCTTCTCAGTTGTCTGGCGTCAATGTTGACGCTTCGGTCAAGGCTAAGACCAGCCCGACAGAATTGCAACGCGTTTCAATTTTGGAAGGCCAGCGTGCGGACGAGCGGAGCCCCGCCCGCGGCGCAGCCGCCGCAACGGCGCGCAGCGAGGGAGCCATCGTGATGGCAAGCCAGACTCTTGG
>JBEVDP010000383.1:0-4545 GCA_040513235.1 Acidimicrobiia bacterium
CGGTCCGCCGCCCGTTCGCGAATGTCGAGCTCGGCGCGACCGACCCGTTCCTGCTCCTCGACGAGATGGGACCGATCGATTACGCGCCGGGCGAGGCCGTCGGGGCGCCCGACCACCCGCACCGCGGCTTCGAGACGGTCACCTACGTCCTCGAAGGCGCGATGGAGCACCGCGACTCGACTGGCGGCGGGGGCGTGATCGCGGCGGGCGACACGCAGTGGATGACCGCGGGCGCGGGCCTCGTGCACTCCGAGGAGCCGACGCCGGAGATGTTGCGCGACGGCGGCCGTATGCACGGGCTGCAGTTGTGGGTGAACCTGCCCCGCGCGGAGAAGATGACACCGCCGCGCTACCAGCTGCTGTCGGCCGACGACCTCACGATCGTCGACGGCGAGGGGACGCGCGTGCGCGTCATCGCCGGCGATTTCGACGGGCACCACGGCCCCGGTTCGACGCACAGCCCGATCGTCTACGCGCACGCCACGCTCGACGCGGGCGCGCGGCTCGACGTGCCGTGGCCGGAGGAGTTCAACGCGCTGGTCTACGTCCTTTCCGGCGAGGCGCGCGTCGGCGAGCCGGCCGAGACGGTGAGCGACGGCCAGATGGCGGTGCTCGGCCACGGTGGCCGGGTCATCGTCGACGCCGAGACGCCCGTGGAGGCGGTGTTGCTCGGCGGTGCGCCGATCCGGGAGCCGGTCGCCTGGTACGGCCCGTTCGTGATGAACACCAAGGCCGAGATCATCCAGGCAGTCGAGGACTTCGAAGCGGGTCGCCTCGGGAGCATCGCCCCGATACCGTCTGAGGCGTGACAAATGATTCCCGCTCCGAGGGGCGCTCGGGCCCAGGCCCGATCGATCTCATCCGCGCCTTCTGCCGTGACGTCGAGAAGCTCGACGTCGAAGTGATCGTCGGCTACTTCACCGACGACGTCGTGTACCACAACATGCCGCTCGAGCCGGTGGTCGGTCCCGACGCGGTGCGCTCGCTGTTCGCGATGTTCACCACCGGGGTCGAGCGCATGGAGTTCCGGGTTCTGAACATCGTCGCCGACGGCAACGTCGTGCTCACCGAGCGGGTCGACGTGTTCGAGCTGCCCGACAAGACGATCGAGCTGCCGGTGATGGGCACGTTCGAGGTCCGCGACGGCAAGATCGCGGCTTGGCGTGACTACTTCGACTTGCAGCAGTACATGAACCAGCTGGCGTGAAACGCGCTCAGGGCAGCAACGCGCGGACCGCATCGATCGTGTCGGCGTCGGCGGGGGACTTGTCGGGGCGGTAGCCGCGCACGCGCGCGAAACGCAACGCGACGCCGCCCGCGTACCGGCGTGACGCCTGTACGCCGTCGAGCGCGATCTCGACCACCTGCTCCGGCCGCACGTGCACGACGTGACCGTCGCGGCTGACCTCGAGCTCCAAGAACCGTTCCGTCTGCCAGGTGAGCAGCGCGTCGGTGAGGCCCTTGAAGGTCTTTCCGACCATCACGAGCCCCCCTTCCGGTCCGAACGCGCCGCCCGGGTCACGCGCGCCGAGGTGCAAGTTCGACAGCCACCCCTGGCGCCGGCCGCTGCCCCACTCGACCGCCAGCACGACGAGATCCAGCGTGCGCACCGGCTTGACCTTGCGCCACGCGCCGCCGCGGCGGCTTGCTTCGTACGGCGACGACAGTGCTTTCACCATCACTCCTTCGTGGCCCGCGGCGAGGGCGTCGTCGAGGACAACGGCCGCGACGCCGGGGTCGTCGGTGCGCACCGATGGAATGACGCGCACACCCGCGACGCGCGCGAGCACATCGAGCCGTTCAGAGAGCGGGCGCTCGAGGAGGTCGGTGTCGTCGACGCGCAGACAGTCGAAGAAGAAGGCACTGAGTGGAATGCCGGCCGCATCCACCTCCGCCTGGGTGCCGAAGGTGCTCATCGTGTCCTGGAAGCGTTGCGGCCGTTCGTCGTCGGCGAGGCCGATCGCTTCGCCGTCGAGCACGAGTGTGTGCGCCGGAAACGTCCGCACCGCAGCCACGATGTCGGGCAAGCGGTCGGTGACGTCGTTGAGGTTCCGCGTATAGATGCGCACCTCGTCGCCGGCGCGGTGAACCTGGATGCGCGCGCCGTCGAGCTTCCACTCCACCGACGCCGGGCCGGTTGCTGCGAGTGCTCCGGCAACGTCGTCCGATGTCGACGCGAGCATCGGCAGGATCGGCCGCAGTGGCTCCAGCCGGACCGCGGCCAGCGCGTTCTCCCCTTCCGTCAACGCAAGTTCCGCCGTCACGCGCAGGTCGCCGCTCAACATCGCGGCGCGGCGGACGATCGCGATCGGGACATGCGCCGCGCGCGCAATCGCGTCGGTCATGATCCCCGCCAGCGCGCCCTGCCTGAGTTCGCCCAGCAAGAGCCGGCGGAGGAAGTCGGCCTCGGCTTCGGTCGCACGGGCGAATGCGTCCGTGAGGATGCGTCGCCGCGCGGCTGCCGACCCCGAACCCGTTGCGGCGCGTACGCCGTCGATGAGCGCGTCGATGTCGGCGACGGTCAGTGTCGGATCCGGTGCCCGGCCGGCGTCGAGATCGCGCAGCGTCGCCCACCCGATCCCGACCCGTCCCTGACTCGGATCACCGATCAGGAAGCCGACCGCGGGCCGGATTTCTCCGGGCGCGAGCGCGGCGAGCAAATCGGCGAGCGCGGCAACCTTGGCCAACCGGGACCGGGTCCCCGCCACGGCGGCGGAGGTCGCGACGAGATCGGCGAGGAGCACGCCCCATCTTCCCAGTCCGAGAATCCATGCGAACGGAACAGGTCGCGCCTCCATTCGCGCGCAACGCGCGCATTCTTACGAAGCGGACCCGGGTAGGGGACCGGCGTGGCTGACGCTCCCGACCTCGCGATCTTCTCGCCCGCATTGGTCCTGCTCGTCGAATTGGAACAGGACGCCGAGGGCCGGCTCGAGGTGCACCTCCATCCGGGAGGCCAAGGTTACTGGGTGGCCCGCATGGCGAGGGCACTCGGCGGACGACCGGTGTTGTGCGCGCCCGTCGGCGGGGAGGCGGGCGGCGTAGTTGCCGATCTGTTGAAGCGAGAGGGTGTGACGCTGCGCAGCGTCCCGATGAAAGGCGACAGCGGCACCTACATCCACGACCGGCGCGACGGTGAGCGCCGGATCGCGCTCGAGGCGCCGCCGCCCGCGCTCGGCCGCCATGTGCTCGACCAATTGTTCAGCATCACCTTGGCCGCCGGTCTCGAAGCCGGCGTCGCGGTCGTGGCCGGAACGCAGGCGAGCACGGTCGTACGCCCGAAAACGTACGAACGGTTGGTTTCCGACCTCGTGCAGACGGGTGTGCACGTCGTCGTCGACGTCTCGGGCGACTTGCTGCGGCCCGCGCTCGCGGGGCGGCCCCCGATGCTCAAGATCAGTCACGAGGAGCTCATCGCCGACGGGTGGGCGCGCGACGGTTCGCTGTCAGAGGTCGCGTCGAGCATCGACGCGTTGCAACGCGAAGGCGCGACCGATGTCGTGGTGTCGCGCGCCGAGGAGCCCGCGGTCGCTTCGGTTGGTGGCGAGCTGGTCGAGGTCGTCGTGCCCGAACTGCGTGTCGTCGACCATCGGGGAGCGGGAGACTCGATGACTGCGGGCTTGGCGATCGGTGCGATCCGCGGGTTGCCCGCGCACGAGACCTTGGCGCTCGCGGCGGCGGCCGGGGCGCTGAATGTGACGCGGCACGGGCTGGCGTCGGGTCACGACGAGACGATTGCGCAACTCGCCTTGCGAGTGCAGATTCGTCGTTGTGCGTCGACGACGGCCCGCCGCAACCGCGCGTGACGTGCCGTCAGGACACCGGCTGCATCCGCACCCACACCTGCTGGCGCCCGGTCTCGCTCGGCGCAGTGGCGGGCGCGTCCTCCACCCGCAAGAGGTCGAAGGCGAGCCGGCGCGGGATCGCGGCGCTGCGCGTGTTGGCTTCGTCGGTGTAGATGAGGATCTTCTTCACGCCCCGCATCCCGAGGCCGACGTTCGTGAGCGCACCCGCGGCGCGCGTCCCGTGCCCGCGTCCGGTCGCGTCAGACCGCAACCAATAGCCGATCTCGAGCGTGCCTCGCCCGCGGCGCGTCATGAGCCCGAACGAGCCGAGAACTTCCGATTCCGCCGAGTCGAACAGCCCGTATTGGTACTCCTCGCCGCGGGCGAACTGCGCGACGACGCCGGCGAGGCGCTCGCGTTGGAACTTCGGGTCCGCGGCGGTGGCGTCGGCCCACGGCATCCAGGGCTTCAGCTCAGTGAGGCTCACTTCGACCGCGTGCGCGAGGGAGTCGGCGTCGGCGACCGCGAACGGACGGAGCACTGCGTCGGGCAGTTCGATGCGGAGCGGCGGCTTCAGGACCGCACCCACCAGACGATCATCGGGCCATTGTCGCGCCCGGAACGGCGGCGTCAGGCCGAGATTGCGGCGCGTTCTCCACGCCGCCGGCGCCGCGTTCACGCGGACTCGCGGGCGGCGCAAATCTTGGTCCTTGACGCGGTTATCTCGGATATCTAATGTCCGAGATAACCGACCGAGGAG
>JBEVDP010000384.1:0-3784 GCA_040513235.1 Acidimicrobiia bacterium
TGCGCCGGCAAGGCCGCGCCGACGAACTTGCGGCCGCGGCCGCGTTCCTCCTTTCCGACGACGCGAGCTTCATCACCGGCGTCGACCTCCTCGTCGACGGCGGGGCAGTCGCCGCCGGCGCAGGGATGGTGTAGCGGCCGATCAGAACGTGCTGTTGAGGAAGCCGATCACTGGTGCGGCGGGCGGGAACGACTCGGTGATGCCCGAGCTGGTGTAGCCGGCGTCGGTGATGACCGTGACGCCGTTGATGTACGACGCAGCGTCACTGCAAAGGAACACGAGTGGGTAGGCCTGCTCGAGTGACGTCGACGGTTCGATGCCGGTCTCGGCCCGATAGTCGGTCGCGAAGCCGAGCCACGTTTCCTTGTTCGCCTGCGCGAGCGGCGTGTCGGTCGGGCCAGGCAAGATCGCGTTGATGCGCACACCGCGCTTCAAGAAGTTCACGGCTTCGCGCGCGACGTACAAGTTGATCGCCAACTTGCTCCACATGTAGTCGGCCTTGCCGTTGGACTGGGCCCACTCGACCGCCGCGTCCCAATCGGTGACATCGAGGTACTCGTGCAAGCGCGGCAGATTGTTCTGCCAGCCGAGCCCGGCGGCCGACGAGATCATTCCGATCGCGGAACCGCGCGGCAGCATCCCCTTGTCGAGCAGCCGGTTGATCATGTGGCGGTGCCCGATGAAGTTGATGCGCTCGATGCCCGGCGTGCCGTCGGCGACGCCCGCGCACGAGAACAACGCGTGCACCGGCCCGCCGCACTCGTCGACCGCGGTGTCGATCGACGCCTTGTCGGAGAGGTCGAGCGAGATCGCCTTGGCCCCGGCCAGCGTGACCGGGGCCCGGTCCATGACCACCACCTCGGCGCCGGCGTCCTGGACGAGCTCGGCGACCGCGGCGCCCATGCCCGTCGCACCGCCCACGACCAGAACCCGCTTGCCGTCGTACCGGAATGCATCGAAGAGTGACATGACGCGGATGTTAGAAGGCCATTGCGCGCCGAACCCAATTGGTGTCATTCTGCCGTGACACCAATATCGGAGCCGAAATTCGGGGGCATGGAAATGGGTTTGCTGGATGGGAAAGTCGCGGTCATCACCGGCGCCGGGTCGGGGATGGGCAAGGCGTCGGTGGAGGTGTTCGTACGCGAAGGCGCCAAGGTCGTCGCGGCCGACATCAGCGGCGCGGAGAAAGACACCGCGGCCGAGGTGGGCGAGGGCGTGCTGCCCATCCACTGCGACACGACGAACGAGGCCGAGGTCGAGGCCGCGATGCGGGCCGCGGTCGAGGAGTTCGGGCAGCTCAACGCGGTGTGCAACGTCGCCGGGATCGCCGACGCGGCGATGCTCGCCGACGTCACCACCGAGCACTACGACAAGCTGATCGAGGTCGACCTGCGGGGGGTGTTCCACGGCATCAAGCAGGGGATCCGGGTCATGCTCGAGGCGGGTAACGGCGGTGCCATCGTCAACTGGGCGTCGCTCGCCGGCCTCAATGCCGCGCCGTTCACGAGCGTGTACTCGGCCGCGAAAGCCGGCGTCATCAGCTTCACCAAGGCCGCGGCCGTGGAGTACGCGGCCGAGGGCATCCGCACGAACTGCCTCTGCCCGGGCTTCATCTACACGGCCATGAGCGCCGGGGCGGAGAACATCCCCGGCATGCTCGAAAAGTCGCCGATGAACCGCGGCGGACAGGCGCACGAAGTCGCAGAAGTCGGCGCGTTCCTCGCCTCCGACCGCGCGTCCTACCTCAACGGCGTCATCATCCCGGTCGACGGCGGGTGGGCCGCGAAACTCGCGTGACGCAGCAGCCGGTCGCGGGGGCCGGCCGCTACGTCGGCGCGCGCGTGCAGCGGGTCGAGGACACGCGGCTGCTCACGGGCCACGGCGTGTTCGTCGACGACGTCGCGCTTCCGGGCCTGCTGCACGCGTACTTCATCCGCAGTCCGTTCGCGCGCGCAACGCTCGGCGCCATCGACACGACCAAGGCGCTCGCCCTCCCGGGCGTGCATTTCGTGTTCACCGCGGCCGACCTCAACCCCGGCGCCAAGGAGCAGTGGCACACCGCAACCGGCCCGCTCAGCCCCGAGACGCCGCGCCCGCCCTTGGCCGAGGAAGAGGTGCGCTTCGTCGGCGATCCGGTCGCCCTGATCGTGGCGGACAGCCGAGGCATTGCTATGGACGCCGCCGAACTAGTCGACGTCGAGTACGACCCGCTGCCGCCCGTCGTCGAGTACGCCACGGCCGAGCACGCCGACGTGCTCGTGCATGCGAGCCACGGTTCCAACGTCATCGGCGAGATCAACGGCCTGCCCGCGTCGGCCCTCGACGACGTGTTCGACGCCGCGGCGCACGTGGTGAGCACGACGATCTCGCAGCAGGCCTATGTCCCCGCGCCGATGGAGGGCCGCGGCCTCGTCGTCGACTACTCGCGCGCCACGGGCGACCTGACGATGTACGCGGCGACACAGTCGCCGCACGAAGTCCGGCTGTTCTGTTCCCGTCTGCTCGGCATGCCGGAGCACCGCATCCGCGTGACCGCGCGCGATACGGGCGGTGGGTTCGGACAGAAGGTGACGGTGCAGCGCGAAGAGATGTGCATGATGCTCGCCGCGGCGAAAGTCGGAGCGCCCGTGAAGTGGGTCGAGGACCGCCGCGAGAACCTTCTCTCGGCCGGCCAGTCCCGGCACGAACAAGCCGCAGTGAAGATGGCGTTCGACACCGACGGCACGATCCAAGCCGCGTATATCGACTTCGTCTCCGACTGCGGCGCCTATCCCTCGCCGTGGCCGGTCGCACCCGCGGCCGCCGTCGGAATGTTCTTTCCCGGCCCGTACCGCGTGCCGCGCGCGGGCTTTGCGACCAAGTCGGTCTACACGAACACCGTGGGGCGAACGGCGTACCGCGGCCCGTGGCAGTTCGAGTCGCTCGCGCGGGAAGTGCTTCTCGACATCGCGGCGCGTCAAATCGGGCTCGACCCGATCGAACTTCGCCGCCGCAACGTGTTGCGGCGCGACGACCTTCCGTACGCGAATCCGAACGGGATGCCCTACGACAATGTCTCTCCGTCCGAGACCTTCGAGCAGGCGTTGGCGATCCTCGACTACGACGCGTTCCGCATCGAGCAGGCCGACGCGCGCTCGGCGGGCCGCTACCTCGGCGTCGGCATGAGCAACTACGTCGAGCCGTCGACGCCGGGCTACGGCGCGTATGGCACCGAAGCGGCGACAATCCGCGTCGAACCGTCGGGCGCTGTCAACGTATACGTGGCGGGTGGTTCGTCAGGGAACAGCATCGAGACGACGGTTCGGCAACTCGCGGCCGACGCACTCGGCGTACTGATCGAAGACGTGAACACGATCCAGGGCGACACTTCGGTCATCGGCTGGGGCGCAGGGACTGCCGGGAGTCGAAGTGGCTCGATGACCGCCGGCGCGATTCGTGAGACGTCGAAGGTGCTGCGGGAACGCATCCTCGCGATCGCGGCGCACAAGCTCGAAGCGGCAGTCGAAGACGTCGAACTGGCCGACAGCCGCGCGAGCGTGCGCGGCACCCCTTCGATCGGCATCTCGCTCGCCGAGCTCGCCAACCTCGCGTACTTCGAGCCGGCCGCGCTCCCGCCGGGTGTCCCGGCTGGGCTCGAGGCGAGCGCGCGGTACACGGCCGACACCGGCATCGTGTGGGTGAACGCGACGCACCTCTGCACGTGCGAGGTCGACGTCGCGACCGGCGCCGTGAAACTGCTGCGCTACATCGTGAGCGAGGACTGCGGCCCGATGATCAACCC
>JBEVDP010000385.1:0-5615 GCA_040513235.1 Acidimicrobiia bacterium
CGCCGACGACGGCAACCGTGACGCCCGCGAGCCCGATGACGATCGCATCGCGCTGCTCGGCGGGGCCTTGCGTGTTGTACGCGGCGTCCGCACCCGACGAGTAGAAGTACGCGATGACCGCGAGCGCGATTCCGAGCGCCATGAGCACGCCGCCGGTGAACATCAGCAACCGGTCGCGTCCGGCGCGCGGGTCGCGCAGCCGCATATCGGCGACGTCGGCGCGGAACTGGGCCGCGCGATCGCTCGCGCCGGGAGTCGCGGTGGTCTCTTCCTGCGTCTGACTCATGATCCCCCTACCGTATCGCCGGTGGCGCTCGCGGTCCGAACGTGATCGGCGCTCCCGAGGTACGCCTGCGACAGCTCGGCGGCGAGGTCGGCAGGTGCGCCCACCGAAACGATCTCGCCGTGCACCATCACCACCGCCTGATCCGCGACACCGAGGACGGTCTGCGCGAACTGCTCCACCACGAGGATCGACACACCCTGGCTGGCGACGTGCGCGACCACCTCGTACAGCTCTTCGATGATGATCGGCGCGAGACCCATCGACAACTCGTCGAGGAGCAAAAGTGCCGGATCGGTGGCAAGGCCGCGTGACATCGCCAGCATCTGTTGCTCGCCACCCGAGAGCGTGCCTGCCATCTGCGCGCGCCGCTCGCCGAGTCGCGGGAACCGGCTGTACGTGGTCTCCTCGATCGCCTTGAGAGACGCGCCCGTGTAGGTCGACATGCGCAGGTTCTCGCGTACGGTCAGATTCGGGAAGATGCCTTTCCCTTCGGGGACCAGGCACAAGCCCGCGCGGGCGAGCTCGTCGGGTGTGGCGCCGTTCACGCGCCGGCCCGCGACGAACACGTCGCCCGCAGTCGGCGGCAACAAGCCGCACGCGACCTTCAGCGTCGTCGACTTCCCCGCGCCGTTCGGTCCGAGGATGGCGACGACACTGCCCGATGGCACCACGAGGTCGATGCCGTGCACCACTTCGATGCGTCCGTACGCGGCGCGCACGCCGCGTAGTTCGAGCAGCGGAGCGTCGGACAGGCTCATGCTTGTCCGCCTCGGCCGCTCTCGAGGCTGCTGCCGAGGTATGCGGCGAGGACGGCCTCGTCGGTACGTACGGCGTGTGCGTCGCCAACCGAGATGATTCTCCCGAAATCGAGTACGTGGATGAGGTCGCACACTTCCATGACGAGTTGCACGTCGTGCTCGACCAGCAGGATCGCCATGCCTTCGGCCGCCAGCGAACGCAGGAGCGCGCCGAGTTGGTCGGATTCCTGTTCGTCGAGACCTGATGCGGGCTCGTCGAGCAACAGCACGCGCGGGCGGGTAGCAAGTGCGCGCGCGATCTCGACCAATCGCGCCTGACCGGTCGGCAACGCGTCGACGCGCTCGTCGATGCGACTCGCGAGGCCGACGCGCTCGATGATCTCTTCGACTTCCTTGCCCCGGGCGTAGTGGCGACGAACCTCGCCCGCGACCATCACGTTCTCCCGCACCGACAGCAACGCGAACAGCTCGAGGCGCTGGAAGGTCCGGGCCATGCCGAGGCGAGCCCGCTTGTAGGGTGCGATGCCGCTGAGCTCCTTGCCATCGAGGCGCACGACGCCTGCCGACGGCGTGAGCAGTCCGCAGATCGCGTTGAACAGCGTCGTCTTCCCCGCGCCGTTGGGGCCGATCAGGCCGGTGACGAGGCCCGCGTCGGCAGCGACGTCGACGTCGTCCAGTGCGACGTGGCCGCCGAACCGCACGGTGATGCCTCGGCATTCGAGCAGGCCCATGTCAGCGGATCTCCGCGAGGCCGAGCCGTTCGTCGAGCACGCGTGCGTCCTCCGCGGTGAAGGGGCGATCGATGCCGACCCACTCGAGCGGGACATCGGCGAACTCGACCCCAGCGGCTTCTTCGATCTCGGGCGCGGGTGGTCGTGCGCGCAGGGACGCGTAGCCGGTGAACACGAGCAACGCCACGATGCCGCCGAGGATGAACCACCACGCGCCGACATCGGCGACGAGCACAGCGGCATAGAGACCTGCGAGCGTGATCAGGAAACCCGCGAGCGCGACCCGGTGGCGGCCGAGCGGATCGAAGCCCTCGCGGATGTCAGCCACCGCGCCGTTCGGGTTGCGGCCGAGGCCGATACCCATGAGGCCGGGTGTGACCGCGGCGAGACTTCCCAACCACGAGATGCTGCTGAGGATGGGCCACGTCGGGATCGCGGTCAGCGTCGCGAGGCTGATGCCGGCGAAGAGCGGCCCGCCGACGCGCGCGATGCCGCCGACGACCGCGACCATGAAGATCGGGAGCCCGGCCGCGAACTGCCAGTCCTGCTGGTTGGTGCTGCCTCGCAGACCACCGATGAGCGCGCCGCCGAGGCCGGCAATGCCCGCGGAGATCGCGAAGACGGTGAGCTTCGTGAACATGAGGTTCATGCCGACGGTCGCGCACGCGGCGGGGCTGTCCTTCATCGCGAGCAGGCGGCGACCGAATGGGCCCCGTCGTAGCCACACGACGAAGATGCACAACAACGCGAACACGGTTGCGAGCAGCATGAGCTGCTCGTTGCGGCTGTCGAACCTGTACCCGAACAGGTTCAGCCGTTCGACGGTGATCGATCCGGTGTCGAACAGGCCGAGCTCGAGGTTCACGAAGAGCCAGCGCTCGACGAGGACCGCGAACGCGGCGGTCGCGAGCGCGAGATAGATGCCCGAGAGCCGCAAGGTGGGGAGCGCGATGAGGGCGCCAACTGCCGCGCTGATCACGATCGCCCAGACGAGTCCCATCGGCGTGCCGCCCGCGCCGAGATGCGCCATCGTGACGGCGCCGATCCCGGCCAGCGCCCATTGCATGAGTGACACCTGGCCTGCCAGCCCGACGAGCGGGACGAGTGACAGCGCGACGATGCCGATGCCGAAGAGGTTGGCCATGCTGACCGTGTTCGATTCGGTGAGAAGCGGGATCGCGAATGCGGCGCCGGCAACGACCACGGCCGCGAATGTCAGCGCACCGCGCATCGTCGGCATCGGGATGAGTTCGCGCGTGCGAGCGATCCCGACGGCCCGCAGCCGGGCGCTGGGCAGCACGAGCAGCACGATGAACAAGACGATGACCGGCACTGCCGACACGAACGCCGAGTCGAAGTACGGGTTGTTCTCGACGACGAGATAGCCCTGGAGATATCCGTCCAGGAGTCCGAGGAGCAACGCCCCGAGGAACGTAAGCGGCAGGCTGCGCAACCGCCCGATCATCGCGGCCGCGTACGCGTTTACGATCAGGAGCGACAGTGCGGCCGGATTGAGCGCGATCGTGCCGACGAAGAGGATCCCGCTCAGCGCCGCGAGCGAACATCCGATCGCCCACGCGAGCATCGACGAACGGTCGGGGCGGGCACCGTGTAACGCCGCGAGTGGCCGGTCGTCGACGGCGGCCCGCATGGAGATTCCGGCGCGTGTGCGGTAAAGCAGGTAGCGCAAACCGATCGCGACGACGATCGCGACCGTGATCGTCGTCAGCTCGTGATAGGTGATCACGGTGTCGCCGATCGAGAAGCTCTTCAAGCCGAAGAACTTCGCGTCGGGACGGAACTCGTTCGGATCCCAGATCCAGTTCGCGATGCCGATCATCGCGAAGAGCAGTGAGACCGACACGACGAGCTTCACTGTCTCGGTGGTTTGCTGCAGGCCGCGGAAGATCGCGACCTCCAAGAACGCGCCGAACAGTGGTCCGATGATGAGCAACACGACCGCGACTGCGATCGGCGTCGGCCAACCCCAGTCGAAGCGCAGCTGCCAGTAGGTGAACGCGCCGAGCATGCCGATGGCGCCGTGCGCGAAGTTGAAGACGCCGGTGGTCGTGTACGTCAGTACCAGCCCGCTCGCGGCGACGGCGAGGATCGCCGCCACTGAGAGGCCGGCGATGGTGAAGCTGATGAAATCTGACACGCGTTCAGGCCGCCTTGTGGGCCCGGCCGGGTGGCCGGGCCCTCGTGATCAAACTTACGCGCAGGTCGACGGCTTCGGGTCGGACGCGTACGCCGGGTTGGGGCACTTGGCGCCGGTTCCGTAGTCGCCGGTGAGCGTCGCAACGTTGCCGTCGTCGCAGTTGAAGATGCCGTCGGTGGCACCGATGTCGGCGAGCTCGAATGCACCACCGTTGATGTCGAGCAAGGCGAAGCAGTTCGACGCCGCGAATTCGGCGAGGTTCTGCCGCGCGTGCAGCCCGCCCCCGGTCCACTCGGTGATCGACTGCATGTTTTCCCACACGCAGTCACGTGTCAGCTCCGCGCCACACTCGTTTGCAGCCTTGGCGAACACCAACCACGACGACAGGCCCTGGATGCCGAGGTTGGCGATCTTGCCGCCCGGGTCGTAGCGGTCGATCAGCTCGAGGTACTGCTGCGACGCGGGGTTGCCCGCCGCCTCCTCGGGCGTGAGGAACGGGTAGAAGTTCGTGTTGACGAACGTGGAGTCCGCCGCTTCGCCCGCGCCGTCGGTGAGCTGCAAGTCGTAGTGGTTGGCGTCGGCGAGCACCCAGTCGAAGGTGATACCGAGGCCGGCAGCTTCGGTCAAGAACTTGGAGAGGTTCACAGGCTCGCCGACCCAGCGCAGTCCGCGTACCCCTGCGCTTTGCATCGCCTCGAGGAATGGCCGCCAGCTCTGCTCGCCCTGCGGGTTGTAGGTGCCTTCGTAGACGTATGTGAAGCCGAGTTGTTCGAGCGCTTCCTTGTTCTTTTCGGCGACGACAACGGTCGTTTCGAGCGAACCGGTGAAGCTGCCGACGGCGCCGACGGAGTCGGGGAAGTTCTCCATGATGTACTTCGCGGACCCGTAGTTCAGCTCTTGTCCCGGGTTCGGCACCGGCTGCATCGACAGGTCGGATTCCGAAGCCTGCGCCGTCACCGCATACCCGAAGATGATCGGCAGGCCGCACGCGAGGCGGTCGGGTTGGCCGGTGTCGTCGAACACCGCGCCGCCCCCGACACTGAAGAAGTCGCCCTCGTCGCACGCTTCGATCACGCGCTGCTGGAACTCGGTGAGTTTGGCGTCGCGCAGCTTCAGGTCGATCGTGCGACCGTTGATGCCGCCGTGCTCGTTGCACCAGTTGGTGAACGCCTCGGCGGTGTCGAACATCTCCTGGTTGAGGCCCGGACGACCGGAGAAGCCGGGGTCCGAGAACGTCGACACTTGGATCGAGTCGGCGGTGACGCCGGGGTCGGTGCCCGCGGCGAGGGTTTCGCCTTCGGGCGCGGGCTGACAGAGGACACCGAGGTCGCCGAAGGCGCCGTCGTCGAGGCCCAGCTCGGCCGCTTCGCCCTCGCCTTCGGCCGTGGTCCCTTCCGGAGCCTCGGTCGTTTCGGACTCAGTGTCCGGTTCCTCGGCCGTGTCCTCGCTGTCGCGGCCGCATGCGGCGACGACGAAGACCAGCACGGACACGATCGCGAGCCAGCGCAAACGCCACACATTTCCCCCTAATTGCCCCGGTGGCCGGATCCCGCCCGCCGACCTGATGCACCGTCAGATTTTCGGTTGCGTGAGACTGCCGGTTCGGACGCCGCAACGCAAGCCGTCATGCAGTGTGCCATCCGGCGATCGCAGAATTTGGTCGCGCGTCCCCGCGCTAGACC
>JBEVDP010000386.1:0-3224 GCA_040513235.1 Acidimicrobiia bacterium
GAGCGCGAGCGCCCATGGCGCGTGCACGCGCGAACCGAACGGCGTCAGCACACAGACACGCCAGTCGCCGATCTCGTCAGGGAAGCGTTCGACCACGATCGTGCGGTCGTCGGGGACCGCGCCGGTCGACGCAGACTGCTCCTCGAGGTAGCGCCGAAGATTCGACGCCGCACGCGCGTCGAGCCCGTCGCCCTGCAGCGCGGCTTCGGCTGCGGCGGGATCGTGGTCGCGCACTTCTCGGATGAGCGCGCCGAGCGCGCGACCCAACTCGAGCGGCCGCCCGGGCTTGTCGCCCCGCCAGAACGGAGTCTTGCCGGGTTCGCCGGGTGCCGGCGTGACCACGACGCGGTCGTGGTTGATCTCCTCGATGCGCCACGTACTCGCGCCGAGCACGAAGGTCTCGCCCGCGCGGCTTTCGTAGACCATCTCCTCGTCGAGTTCACCCACGCGCACGCCATCGGGGAGGAAGACGCCGAACAACCCGCGATCGGGGATGGTGCCGCCACTCGTGATCGCGACGCGTTGTGCGCCCTCGCGCGCCCTTACTTGATCTTGGACGCGATCCCACACGATGCGCGGCCGCAACCCGGCGAAGCGATCGGACGGATAGCGGCCCGAGAGGAGGTCGAGCACGGCGCGGAACGCGTCGTCGGAGAGCTCGGCGAAGTTGGCGCACCGCCGGATGAGCGCCAGCAGCGAGTCGACGTCGTACTCGTCGACGGCGACCGCAGCGACGATCTGTTGCGCGAGCACGTCGATCGGATTGCGCGGGTAGCGCATCTCCTCGACGAGGCCGGCTTGCATCCGGCGCACGACGGCCGTGGCTTCGAGGAGGTCGCCGCGGTATTTCGGGAAGATCTTGCCGCGACTGGGTTCACCAACCTGGTGGCCGGCGCGCCCGACACGCTGCATGCCGCGCGCGACCGATCCCGGCGACTCGACGAGCACGACGAGGTCGACGCTGCCCATGTCGATGCCGAGTTCGAGGCTGCTCGTGGCGACGATCGCGCGCAGCCGCCCTTCCTTCAGGTCGGACTCGATGATCAAGCGTTGCTCGCGCGACAGCGACCCGTGGTGCGCGCGCACGAGTTCCTCGCCCGCGAGGTCGTTCAGGTGCTGTGCGAGGCGTTCGGCCGTGCGGCGCGCGTTGCAGAAGATGATGGTCGTGTGATGAGCGCGGATCAGCTCGAGCAGCCGTGGATGGAGATGCGGCCAAATGCTCGCCCGCGGTTCGCTCGTCAGATCGATCGGACCCGTGATTGGACCGTCGAGCGGCACCGGCGACGGGTTTGCCTGTAGTTCGGCCATGTCGTCGACCGGGACGATCACCTCGAGGTCGAGGACCTTTCGCGAGCCGGCGTCGACGATGGTCACCGGGCGCGCACCGCTCGCGTCGAACCCACCGAGGAAGCGGGCGATCTCGTCGAGTGGACGCTGTGTCGCCGACAAGCCGATGCGCTGCGGTTGCGTCTCGGTGAGCGCGTCGAGGCGTTCGAGGCTCAGCATCAAGTGCGCCCCGCGCTTCGTGGGCGCCATCGCGTGGATCTCGTCGATGATGACGTACTCGACCGACCGGAGCGTTTCGCGCGCTCGCGACGTGAGCATCAGGTAGAGCGACTCGGGCGTCGTGATCAAGATGTCGGGCGGGGTTCGGACCAGGGCCTGGCGTTCCTTGCCCGGCGTGTCGCCCGACCGCATGCCGACCGTGGGCGCGCGCAGCGGCACGCCGAGGCGCTCGGCTGCAAGCGCGATCCCGGCCAGCGGCGCCCGCAGGTTCTTCTCGACGTCGACCGCAAGCGCACGCAACGGCGACACGTACAGGACGCGGCAGCGCTTTGCCTTCTCCGGCTCCGGGGTCGCCGCGAGCCGGTCGATGGCCCACAAGAACGCGGCGAGCGTCTTGCCGGAACCCGTCGGCGCGAGAATCAGCGTGTGCGCACCGTCGGCGATCGCGGGCCAGCCCTCCGCTTGCGCGGCAGTGGGCGCCGCGAAGCTGGTCTCGAACCAGGCGCGGACCGGAGCCGAGAAGCGGTCGAGCGGCCCACTGCTCCGTGCTCGGGACATGAGGCCCAAGCTACCGCCGAACCTTGACAGCCCAGGTCAGGGATTTCGGCGGAGGCGGCCCGGCCCGAATAACCTCAGGGGCGCATGACGACGATTCCCTCTCCGGTTGTCCGCTCGGATGCCGACCGCCGCATGCGGGCCCTGCTGCGGATCCCCGACCTCGACCCGGATGTCACGCCCAGGTCGGCCGAGAACGCGTTCAGCAAGTCGATCCTGATCTCGGCCACACGTTGCTTGCTCACATACGTCGCGATCCCGCTGCTCGGTCCGCTCCTCAACTTCTCGGGCGCGGTTGGGCCCGTGCTCGGTATCGCACTCGGTCTCGTGTCGATGGTCGCGATCGTCTATTCGATGCGCAGGTTCTTCGCCGCCGACCACAAGTTCCGCTGGAAGTACACCGCCATCGGCGGCGCCATCCTCGTGCTGCTCGTCGCACAGATGGTGATCGACATTGTCGACCTCGTCAGCTGACCAGAGCGGCCCCTCGCCGAAGGCTCGCGGAGCGGCGGGGCCCGAGCGGCCCTCTGAGCGGGAAGCAACGACTCCCACGCGCGGCGCTCGCCGCTGGTTGTGGTTCGTCGCGGGCTGGGCCTCGGTCGCCATCGGCGCGATCGGTGTGATCATCCCCGGACTGCCGACGACGGTGTTCTTCATCATCGCCGCGTCGTGCTTCGCGAAATCGAGCCCGCGGTTCGAACAGTGGGTGCTCGACTTGCCGCGCGTCGGACCAATGGTGCGCGACTACCGGGCCGGCCTCGGTATGCCGCGCCGGGCGAAGGTGTGGGCAATCGCAACGATGGTGGTCTTCGCAACGCTCGGTGTGCTCCTGGCCGTGGAGCACTGGGCGATCATCGGGGCGATTGCATTGCTCGTCGCGATCGGCGCCGCCTACATCGTGTTCCGCGTCCCGACGCGCGAAAGCGTTCTCGCGGCGCGCGAGCCGTAGCCCTCACGGCCGCCGTCCTGCTACGGTCTGCGAGCTACAACAAAACGCTCTCGGGCGGGGGAAGCCGGTCGAATTCCGGCGCTGACCCGCAACCGTAGGCCGCCGGTGCAACGTGCACCTCGGCGGCGAGCCGGAATACCCGTGCGAGAGCGCAGAGGCTCCACACAAACCGTCGCGGTCTGCGGAACGGGAGCCCGAGTGCACCGACACTCTC
>JBEVDP010000387.1:0-4797 GCA_040513235.1 Acidimicrobiia bacterium
TGTACCTCGACCTCTTCTTCGCGCCGATCCAGCAGCTCTCGCAGGTCTTCGACGCTTACCAGCAGGCGCGCGTCTCGCTCGTCCGCATCGGCGACCTACTCGCAACGAAGACCACAGTTCCGGAAGCGGTCGATGGTGTGGTGCCCGACCACGTTCGCGGCGAGATCGAACTGAAGGGCGTGCACTTCAAGTACGCAACGGGTGTCGACGAAGCGTTGCGCGGCCTCGACCTACGCGTGCTGCCGGGCGAGACCGTCGCGCTGGTCGGGGAAACGGGCGCGGGCAAGTCGACGGTGATCAAGCTCGTCGCCCGCTTCTACGACGTCACCGGCGGCGAGGTGCTCGTGGACGGTGTCCGCGTCAACGACTACGACCCGGTCGCATACCACCAGCACCTCGGCATCGTGCCGCAGGAAGCGTTCCTGTTCTCGGGGACGATCCGCGACAACATCGCCTACGGCCGGCGTGACGCGACCGACGCCGAGATCGAGGCGGCGGCACGCGCCGTAGGCGCCCACGACTTCATCGCGTCGCTCCCCGGCGGCTACCTGCAACCGGTGAGTGAACGCGGCCGTTCGCTGTCGTCGGGACAGCGCCAGCTCATCGCGCTGGCGCGCGCGCACCTGGTGGATCCAGCCGTCCTGTTGCTCGACGAAGCCACATCGAACCTCGACCTCGCGACCGAGGCCAAGGTGCAGCGGGCGATGGGCGTTGCGTCGGAGGGCCGCACGACGATCCTGATTGCGCACCGCTTGCAGACCGCGCGTCTCGCCGACCGCGTGGTGGTGATCGATGACGGCCGGGTCGTCGAGCAGGGTCCGCACGATGAGCTGCTCGCACGGGGCGGCCACTATTCCGCGCTCTGGGAGGCTGGCGAAGGCGAGGTTGCCGCCGCGGCGAGCTGAGGCGCGTAGTCGCTAGCGTGCGGGCCCGTGCCCGACATGCCTGCGGACGAACCCGGCCGGACGTGGTGGCGCGACGGCGTCCTCGCCCAGATCTATCCCCGTTCCTACATGGACGCCAACGGCGACGGGGTCGGTGATCTGCGCGGCGTCATCGAGCGACTCGACCATCTCCAGTGGCTCGGCATCGACGGCATCTGGCTCAACCCGATCAGCGTGTCGCCCAATCGCGACTGGGGCTACGACGTGTCGAACTACGTCGACGTCGATCCCGCGCTCGGCACACTGGCCGACGCCGACGAGCTGATCGAACAAGCAGCCCGGCGCGGCATCCGCGTCGTGCTCGATCTCGTGCCGAACCACACCAGCGATCAGCACCCGTGGTTCCTCGACGCGCGTTCGTCGCGCGATTCCGCACACCGCGATTGGTACGTGTGGGCCGACCCGAAGCCCGACGGGTCGCCGCCGAACAACTGGGTCAACACGTTCGACCCGGGCGCGCCCGCGTGGACGTTCGACGAGCACACCGGGCAGTACTACATGAACAACTTCCTGCCCACCCAGCCCGACCTCAACTGGTGGAACGAGGAGGTGCGGGAGGAGTTCGACCGCATCCTGCGCTTCTGGTTCGACCGGGGCGTCGCTGGATTCCGGCTCGACGTCGCGCACGCGATCATCAAGGACAAGCTCGTGCGCGACAACCCACCCGCGACTCCCGACGATCACTGGTACGTGCAGATGCGCGGCCAGCGCCAGGAGTTCAACGCCGGTCGGCCCGAGGTACACGACGTACTCCAGCGGTGGCGGCGCGTGGCCGAGGAGTACGACCCGCCGCGCATCCTCGTCGGCGAGACGTACGTGTTCGATCCCGAGCTCCTTGCGCAGTTCTACGGCACCGGCAACGAGCTGAACCTCGCATTCAACTTGATGTTCTTGCACGCCGAGCTCGACGCCAAGGAGCTGCGCGAGGTCGTCGGCCACGCCGAACGTTTGATCCCGACTGGTTGCCAGCCCACGTGGACAGCCGGGAACCACGACAACCGCCGCTTCCCGACCCGTTGGGCGAAGAACGACCCGGTAAGAGCGCGCGCGGTGATGGTGATCGTGCTCACGCTGCGCGGAACTCCATTTCTCTACTACGGCGACGAGATCGGCATGCACGACGCCGACGTGCCGCGCGAGCGCATCCTCGATCCCGTCGGCCGGATCCATGGATCGCGCATCGGGCGGGACCCCGAGCGCACGCCGATGCACTGGTCGCCAGCACCCGGTGCCGGATTCGCGCCCGCCGGTGTCGAACCCTGGCTCCCATACGGTGACTTCGAGCGCGTCAACGTCGAGCAACAACGCCACGATCCCGATTCGATGCTCTCGCTGACTCGCGACCTCATCGGTTTGCGCGACGCGCTCCCCGAACTCCGGGAAGGCGCGTACCGTGAGCTACCCGGCACCGACACGCTCTGGGCATGGATGCGGGGCGACCGCACCCTGGTCGCATGCAATCTCGGGGACGCGCCCGCCGAACTGGGTGACGTGACCGGCGCGATCCGCATCTCCACGAACCGCGCGCGCGACGAAGAACAGGTCACGGGCACCCTGGCACTCGCCCCCTGGGAAGCCGCAGTCGTCTACCTCGACGCCTAACCCCACGTCGTGCCTAGTCGCGCCCATGCGTCACTCAGCCGTACTCAGTACGGCTGAGAGACGCATCAGCGTTGTTGTTCACTCGCGGGCTTGGGACCACTCGAGGAGGCGGTCGGCGGGCCAGCTGTTGACCACCTGGTCGATCTTCACTCCGCATTCGGCGGCGCGGTCGGTGCCGTACGCCTGCCAGTCGAGTTGGTCGGTGGCGTGCGCGTCGGTGCTGATCGCAAATTTGAGGCCGCCCGCGGCCGCGGCCCGCAGGATCTCGCGAGGCGGATCGAGGCGCTCGGGCCGGCAGTTCACCTCGAGCGCAGTGTCGTGCTGGATGCACGCGGTGAGCACTGCGACAGGATCGAACTGCGACGGCGGGCGGCCCCGACCCGTCAGGAGCCGCCCCGTGCAGTGGCCGAGCACGTCGACGCGCGGGTGCGAGACCGCGCGCACCATCCGCTTCGTCATGTTGTCGGCGTCCATGCGCAGCTTCGAGTGCACGCTCGCGACCACGACGTCCACGCGCGCAAGCATGTCGTCGGCGTGGTCGAGCGCGCCGTCTTCGAGGATGTCGACCTCGCACCCGGTCAGGATCCGGAACGGCGCCAGGTCCTCGTTGATCTCGGCGACCACGTCGAGTTGTTCGAGCAGCCGCTCGCGCGACAAGCCGTTGGCGATCGACAGGCGGGGTGAATGGTCGGTGAGGGCGAAGTACTCGTGACCGAGGTCGCGCGCCTTCTCGGCCATCGCGCGGATCGTGTGGCCGCCGTCGGACCAGTCGGAGTGACTGTGCAGGTCGCCGCGTAGCTGCGCACGCAGCGCCTCGCCTTCGTCGGTTCCGGGTTGCGGCGCGTGCTCGAGCAGCTTGGCGAGATACGACGGCGTCTCGCCCGCAAGTGCTTCGGTGATCACCGCCGCGGTCTTGTCGCCGATTCCCGGCAGGTCTTGCAACGTGCCTTCCTCGACGAGGCGTTCGAGTTCCTCGATCGGAACGTGCCGGATCTCGCGCGCCGCGCGCCGGAACGCCTGCGCCTTGAAGGCCGGTTCGCCGCCGCGCACGAGCAGATCGGCGATGCGTTCGAGGGCCTCGACCGGCGTCACACCTCGACCGTACCCTCTCGGCCATGGGGTTCTACACCGATCAATTCGTGCCGCGGTTCACGAACGTCGCCCTCGGCACCAAGGCCTTCGGCAAGGTGCGGGAGCGTGTCTGCGCTGGCCTCCACGGCGATGTGTTGGAGTTGGGATTCGGCTCGGGATTGAACCTTCCGCACCTTCCGCCGGCGGTGACGGGTGTGTGGGCGGTCGACCCATCGGGTGTCGGCTTCGACCTCGCGGCCAAGCGCATCGCGGCGTCGCCGGTGCCGGTGCACGCGGCGGGGCTCGACGGCGCGCGCCTCGACCTGCCGGATGATCGCTTCGACAGTGCGCTGTCGACGATGACGTTGTGCACGATCCCCGACGTCGAGCGCGCGCTCGCGGAGTTGCACCGGGTCTTGAAGCCGGGCGCGGAGTTCCACTTCGCCGAGCACGGGCTGGCGCCGGAGCCGAAGGTCGCGCGGAGGCAGGAACGCTTTACCCCCTGGCAGCAAAGGTTCGCCGGGGGCTGTCATCTCGACCGGCACATCGAGACACTGTTTGCGGGCACCGATTTCGACGTGGTCGAGTTGGCGAACTTCTACCTCGGGGGCGGTCCCAAGGCGTGGAGCTACATGTCGGTCGGTCAGGCGAAGGCCCGGTGAGGCCAGTCGTATACTGAACGACCCTGGAGGGCTGACCGAGTGGCCGAAGGTGCTCGCCTGCTAAGCGAGTAGGGGGCGTTGAGCCTCCTCGAGGGTTCAAATCCCTCGCCCTCCGCCAAGCCGAACCGCGATCTCACCCACTTCGATGGTCATGATGCCGACGTCGGCACCGTGACGATGTTCTCGGGCCGGCCGCCCGCGAGAACAGTCGCGACGGCGTCGGCGGCCATCGTCGCCATAAGTGTGCGCGTGCGGCGCGACGCCGAGCCGATGTGCGGCAGCAACACGGTGCGGGGCGCATCGAGCAGGTGCGGGTGCACCGTGGGCTCCCGCTCATAGACATCGATCCCGGCCGCGAAGATCCGGCCCTCGTGCAGCGCGTCGGCGAGCGCGGCCTCGTCGACGACGGTTCCGCGCGCGGTGTTCACGAGCACCGCCGTCGGCTTCATGAGCGCGAGCCGCCGCGCGTCGATGAGGTGGGTGGTCTCCGGCTTCAGCGGCACGTGCAGCGACACGAT
>JBEVDP010000388.1:0-7072 GCA_040513235.1 Acidimicrobiia bacterium
ACCACCTTCACCGTCACCATCGATGGCACGACGATCGAGGCGAAGCCGGGCGAGCTGTTGATCAAGGTCGCGCAGGAGCACGGTACGTACATCCCTCGCTTCTGCTGGCACGAGCGCATGAAGCCGGTCGGCATGTGCCGCATGTGCCTCGTCGAGATCGAGGGGATACGCGGCTTCCCGCCCGCGTGCACCACGCCGGTCGCCGACGGCATGGTTTGCCACACGCAGTCCGACACAGTGAAGAAGATCCAAGACGGCGTCCTCGAGTTCCTTCTCATCAACCACCCGCTCGACTGCCCCGTGTGCGACCGCGGAGGCGAGTGCCCGCTGCAAGACCAGACGCTCGCGTTCGGGCCCGGCGAGTCGCGCTTCGTCGAGGAGAAGCGGCACTGGGAGAAGCCGATCCGGTTGAGCGAACTGGTGTTGCTCGACCGCGAGCGCTGCATCCAGTGCGCGCGCTGCACCCGCTTCGCCGACGAGATCGCGGGCGACCCGCTCATCGACTTCGTCGACCGCAGCGATCGCACCCAGGTGCTCAACTTTGCCGATGAGCCCTTCGATTCCTACTTCTCCGGCAACACGGTGCAGATCTGCCCGGTGGGCGCGCTGACCGCTTCGCAGTATCGATTTCGCGCGCGCCCATGGGACCTCGCGACGGCGGAGACGTCGTGCGTCACCTGTTCGGTGCAGTGCCGCGGCGCGGTGCAGTCGTCGTCGAACCGGCTGGTGCGCATGCTCGGCGTCGATTCAGAACCGGTGAACCACGGCTGGCTCTGCGACAAGGGCCGCTACGGGATCGAGTGGGTCCACTCCGATGCGCGCATCCTCGACCCTCACGTCGCAGTCGACGGTGAGTTGCGCGAAGTGTCGTGGCCGGAAGCGTTGGAAGCGACCGCGACCGCGATCACGAGAGCGCGCGACCTGCACGGTCCGGGCGCGATCGCGGTACTCGGCGGCGCCCGCGGAACCAACGAGGACGCGTACATGTGGAGCCGGCTCGCCAAGGGCGTGATCGGCACCGACCACGTCGACGCGCAACTCGGTGACGGCCTTCCCGCAGAGGTGGTGCTCGGCCTCACCACTGCCGAGATCGCCGACTGCGACCGCGCCGCCGCGATCGTCTTGCTCGGTCCCGACCTCAAGGAAGAGCTGCCGGTGCTCTACCTCCGCATCCGGCGGGCGGCTCGCGAGCTGAACGTTCCGATCGTCGACCTCGCGCCCGTGGCCCATGGCCTCTCGAAGTACGCGACCGCGACCGTGCGCTCGCTGCCCGGCGAGTCGATCGGCGCGGACGCGATCGCACGAATCGAGGGCGTACGGCACGGTCGCACCGGTCCCGTCGTCGTCGTCCTCGGCCGCGGTTCGGTCGCGGAGTCGGCCGACGCGACCGTGCGCTCGGCCGCGGCGATCGCCGCCATGCCCGACGTGTGCTTCCTTTCCGGGCTGCGGCGCGGCAACGTGCACGGCGCGCTCGGGGCGGGCCTCGCGCCCGGGTTTCTGCCGGGCCGCGTCGCACTCGATGGCGGCCGCGAATGGTTCACCGAGCGTTGGGGCGCGGCGCCGCCCGACCGCGGGCTCGATGCCACGGGCATCTTGCGCGCCGCGGCCGACGGCAAGATCAATGTGCTCATCCTGCTCGGCGCCGATCCCCTCGCCGACTTCCCCGACGCAGGCCTCGCCAAGCGCGCGCTCGACGGTGCCGGTTTCGTGATTGCGGTCGACGCGTTCCTCTCCGACTCCGCGCAGCGGGCCGACGTGTTCCTGCCGTGCACGCTGTGGGGCGAAAAGTCGGGCACCGTCACCAACCTCGAAGGTCGCGTGCAGCGCGTCAGTCGCAAGGTCTCGCCTGAAGGCACCGCGATGGACGACTGGCGCATTGCGACCGAGATAGCGTTCCGCCTCGGCCACGACTTCGATCTCGCGACGGTCGACGAAGTCGCCGACGAGATGAGCCGTGTCGCCCCCGCGCAACTCGGGGTCGACAGCGCGCTCTTGCGCCGCGCGCGTGACGGGGTCGTGCTGCCTGTGCGCGCGCACCTCGACGAGCTCGTGCTGCGAACCGGTGACCTCACGATCATGGCCGAGGACGGCCAGGGCGTTTCGTGGGACCCGATCAAGGCCGAGGGCGAGGTGCCGGAGGATCCGACCGAAGTCGTCGCCGACGTCGAGCCGGAAGTGGCCGCCGCCGCACCCGCGCCCGAACCGCCTGCCCTCTACGAGTGGGACCGCGCGATCTCCGACGGCAACATCCCGCCCCGCGATTCGTACGCGCTGCGGCTCGTCTCGGGCCGCACGCTCTACGACGGTGGTCGTCTCGTCGCCGAGACGCCGCTCCTGGCGGCGCTCGCGCCCACCCCCGTGCTGCGGGTGAATCCGCACGAACTCGAGCGGCTCGGCGTGCAGAGCGGTACCGAGGTGCGGCTCACGTCGACCCGCGGCACGCTCACGCGCCCGCTGATCGCAGATCCCACCGTTCCCGTCGGGGTCGCGGTCATGCCGTTCGCGGCCGACGGCACCGGGCCCGCGCTCTTCATCGACGTGAACGAGCCGGTGACCGACTTGCGCGTGGAGACCCTCAAGTGATCGCCCAACTCGACCCGGTCTTCGCCGGCGGCGACATCACCTGGTCGGTGTTCGCCGTTGTCCTGATCAAGGTGGTCTTCGCGTTCGTGATCCTGTTGGTCGCGGTGATGCTCTACATCTGGGGCATGCGCAAGGTCATCGCCGACATGCAGAACCGCATCGGGCCAAACCGCGCGGGGCCCTACGGCGTGCTCCAGACGCTCGCCGACGGGATCAAGCTGTTCTTCAAGGAGCAGTCGATCCCCAACTCCGCCGACCGGCCCGTGTTCCGGCTCGCGCCGTATCTGTCGATCATGCCCGCGTTCTTGATGTTCTGTGTGATCCCGATCGGCGGCGAAGTGTCGATCCTCGGGCACCAGACGTACTTGCAGGTCGCGGAACTCCCGATCGGCGCGCTGTGGATCCTCGCGATGTCGGGCATCGGCGTCTACGGCATCATGCTCGCGGGATGGGCGTCGGGCTCGAAGTACCCGTTGCTCGGCTCAGTGCGCGCGACCGCGCAACTCCTCTCCTACGAAGCCGCGTTCGGGCTGGCCATCCTCGGCGTCCTCATCCAGGCCGGCACGCTGCGGACGCGACTCATCGTCGATGAGCAGGCGTGGACGGATGGCTGGCAGTCCATCGTCACCGAGTGGTACTGGGCGCCGGCGATCGTCCCGTTCGTCATCTTCTTGATCGCGGCCCTCGCGGAGACGAACCACCCGCCGTTCGACCTCGTCGAGGCCGAGCAGGAACTCGTCGGTGGGTTCAATACCGAGTACACCGGTATCCGCTTCGCGATCTTCTACCTGGCTGAATTCATGAACGTGATCACGATGTCGGCGGTCGCGACGACGTTGTTCCTCGGCGGCCCGTCGGGCCCGAGCCTCGGATTCCTGCCCGACGACGGCACCGTGAACGTGTGGCTCATGCCGATCTTCTGGTTCACGGTCAAGGTGCTCGGCCTGTTGTTCTGCACGGTGTGGGTGCGCGCATCCCTACCGCGCATGCGCTACGACCGGTTGATGGCACTCGGCTGGAAGTACCTCATCGAGATCGCCATCCTCTGGGTGCTCGTGTCTGCGGTGCTCGTGGTCGCCCGCGAGGAAGACTGGAACGTGTGGGTGGTCACGCCTCTCGCGGCCGGCATCGCGGCGCTCGCGTTCGCCGTCCTCTACCTCTGCATGCCGAAGCCCGGTGAGTCGGTCGAGGAGTTCCGCTGATGGGCAAACTCTCCGGTTTCTGGGTCACGTTGCGGCAGATGAGCAAGCCGCGGCTCACCACGCAATATCCGAAGGCCAAGCGCGACAAACCGCCGCGCCTGCACGGCCGTCACGTCCTCAACCGCTACGAGGACGGCATGGAGAAGTGCATCGGCTGCGAGCTGTGCGCAGGGGTGTGCCCGGCGAAGTGCATTTACGTGCGGGGCGCCGACAACCCCGTCGACGATCCGGTCTCGCCCGGCGAGCGGTATGGGTTCGTCTACGAGATCAACTACCTGCGGTGCATCCACTGCGACCTGTGCGTCGAGGCGTGTCCCACGGAGGCGATCACCGAGACGAAGCTCTTCGAGTTCTCCTTCACGAATCGGTCCGACGCGATCTACACGAAGGCCGAGCTCCTGGTGGGCGACGACGGGCGCGCCAAGCGGATGCCGTGGGAGCTGTGGCTCGGCGGCGAAGACGACGACACCAGCGAATGGATGCGGGCCACGTCGTCGGCCGGCAACGCGGCCTACGAGGGGCGCGTGAACTGGTCGGGCGAGTTGGGCTTCGGCGTGCGCCCTCCCGACGGTACGGAGGCTTCCGACTGATGGAAGCCGTCATCTTCTGGGCGTGTGCGGTCGCGGCCGTCGTCGGCGCACTCGGCGTCGTGCTCGGGCGGAACCCAGTGCACTCGGCACTGTTCTTGTTGCTCACGCTCGTGACGATGGCCGTGTTCTTCCTCATGCAAGACGCCGACCTGGTCGCGATCATCCAGATCGTCGTGTATGCGAGCGCGATCGTCGTGCTGTTCCTGTTCGTCATCACGCTGCTCGGCGTCGATCAGCGGGAAACGTTCGAGGAGCCGAACCGGTTCCAGCGACCGCTCGCGATCGTGTTCGGCGCGCTGCTGCTCGTGCAGGTGATCATCCTGCTCGTGCGCGAGAACATCACGGGCGCGCCATCGCAGGTCGGACCATTGAGCGAACCCGCGACCGGCAACGTCCAGACGCTCGCGGAGGCGCTGTTCACCGACTACCTGTGGGCGTTCGAGATCACCGCGGTGCTCCTCGTGATCGCAGTCGTCGGCGGCGTGGTGCTCGCCCGCCGCAGCGGCCACCGCCCGGTCGCCGGCCGCGGGGCGGAGCAGTAATGCGAACGCAGTGCAGCCCCGCTGGCCGAAGGCCGCCCGGCGCGGAGCGGAGTAACCCGTAGTCATGGACATCACCCCGGCCTACTACCTCGTGCTCGCCGCGATCATCTTCACGATCGGCGGTGTGGGGCTGTTGGTGCGCCGCAACACGCTCGTGATGTTCATGTGCATCGAGCTGATGCTCAACGCCGCCAACCTCACGTTCGTCACGTACGCCAAGGCACTGGACGACATCGGTGGCCAGGCAATCGTGTTCTTCACGCTCGTCGTCGCCGCCGCCGAAGTCGCGGTCGGGCTGGCGATCATCGTGGCCATCTTCCGGCGCCGTCAGAACGTGACCGCCGACGACGTGAACATCCTCGAGGGCTGACGTGGACGCGCGGGATCTCCTCGATCAGGCCTGGGTCATCCCGGCGCTTCCGGCGTTCGGGGCGGTGCTGCTGCTGTTGTTCGGGAAGCGCATCGGCGAGCCGAAGTCGGGTTGGATCGCCACCGGGCTCATGGCGCTCGCGTTCGTCGCGTCCGTGATCGCGTTCTTCGCGCTGCACTCGCTTCCCGAGGAAGAGCGCACCGACGTCATCAGCAACGGGTTCACCTGGATCCGGACCGGCAACTTCTCCGTCGACTTCCGGTTCCTCGTCGATCCGCTGTCGACGACGATGATCCTGTTCGTCACCGGCGTCGGCACCCTGATCCACTTGTACTCGATCGGTTACATGCACGGCGACTCCCGCTACAGCCGGTTCTTTGCGTACATGAACCTGTTCGCAGCTTCGATGCTCGTGCTGGTGCTCGGCTCGAACTTCCTGGTCACGTTCTTGGGCTGGGAAGGCGTCGGCCTGTGCTCGTACCTGCTGATCTCGTTCTGGTTCGAACGCAACTCGGCGGCCGTTGCGGGCAAGAAGGCGTTCATCACCAACCGCGTCGGCGACTTCGGCTTCATGATCGCGATGTTCCTGATCTTCCAGAAGCTCGGGACACTCGACTACGCGGGTCCGCAGGGCGCGCTCGCGCTGGCGCCAGGGCTGACGAACACAGCCGCGACCGCGATCGCCCTACTCCTGTTCCTGGGCGCGATCGGCAAGAGCGCGCAGTTCCCGCTGCACATCTGGCTGCCCGACGCGATGGAAGGCCCGACGCCGGTGTCGGCCCTCATCCACGCGGCCACGATGGTGACCGCGGGCGTGTTCCTCCTGTGTCGCTCGAACGCATTCCTCACCGCCTCTGACAACGCGGCCGACATCGTTGCGTGGCTCGGAGCGTTCACTGCCCTGTTCGCGGCGACGATCGCGATCGTGCAGTGGGACATCAAGCGCGTGCTCGCGTACTCCACGATCAGCCAGCTCGGGTACATGTTCCTTGCCGTCGGCGTCGGTGCTTACAGCGCGGCGATGTTCCACATGATCACGCACGCCTTCTTCAAGGCGCTGCTCTTCCTCGGTGCCGGCGCGGTGATCCACGGGTTGCACGACGAGCAAGACATGCGTCGCATGGGCCGCCTGCGCAAGTGGATGCCCATCACGGCGGGGACGTTCATCGTCGGCTGGCTCGCGATCGCGGGTGTCTTCCCGTTGTCGGGCTTCTGGTCGAAGGACGAGATCCTCTTGTCGGCGTGGGTCTCCGACAACTACGCGCTGTGGGCAGTCGGCACGGTCACCGCGTTGTGCACCGCCTTCTACATGACGCGCCAGGTGTACCTCGTGTTCTACGGGAACGAGCGGTGGAGCGAGATCACCGCGGCCGAGCACGAAGCGCACGCCGAGGAGCCCGTCGGCGTTCACGGTGAAGACGACGACCACGCGTTTGAGCCACACGAGTCGCCGCCTTCGATGACGCTGCCGCTGATCGTGCTCGCGATCCTGGCGGCGATCGGCGGCATCATCAACCTGCCGTTCCTGAAGCAGGAGCTCGATTTCCTTGCGCGCTGGCTCGAACCGGTGTTCGAGACCGCGCAGCAGCCTCACCCCGAGACGTTCGCCCTAGGGTTCGTGCTCGCGACGGTCGCGCTGTCGGTCGCGGTCATCGGCATCGTCGTTGGGCGCGCGTTCTACAAGAACGGGCTCGGCGCCAAGGGCGAAGACCCGGTCGAAGCGAAGCTCGGCGGTTTCGCCAAGGTGCTCGCCAACGCGTACTACCTCGACATCGGGCTGGCCCG
>JBEVDP010000389.1:0-5883 GCA_040513235.1 Acidimicrobiia bacterium
TGCGCGCCGACATCTGCACGACGCCGGTCCCGAGCTTGATGGTGGACGTGTGCGCGGCAATCCATACGAGCGGCGAGAACGCGTCCGAGCCCCACGACTCGGCGCTCCACACCGAGTCGAAGCCGAGCCGTTCCGCTTCCTGGGCCAACCCCGCGATGTCGCCGGGCGGATGCGCGCCCCAGTACCCGAAGATCAGGCCCAGCTTCACGCCCGCGTGCCTAGGAGACTTCGCGCTTGCCCGTGGGGAACTTCACCGGCATGTGCTTGATGCCAGCGATGAAGTTGGACCGCAACGGCGGCACGTCGCCCGCGAGCTCCAACGTGGGGATCCGGCGCGCCATCTCCTCGAGCAAGATGTAGATCTCCATGCGGGCGAGGTTCGAGCCGAGACAGTGGTGCGGACCACCGCCGCCGAAGCCGACGTGCTCGTTCGGATCACGCGTGATGTCGAACGCGAACGGGTCGTCGAACACCTCTTCGTCGCGGTTTGCGGAGATGTACCACATGCTCACCTTGTCGCCGGCCTTGATCGCCTGGCCGCGGATCTCGGTGTCCTTGGTGACGTTGCGCCGGAAGTACATGACCGGAGATGCCCAGCGCACGACTTCTTCGGCAGCCAGCTGCGCGCGCGACGGGTCCTCGACGAGCAGCTTGTACTGGTCGGGGTAGTCGCAGAAGGCACGGATCCCGTGTGAGATCGAGTTGCGCGTCGTCTCGTTGCCCGCGACCGCGAGCAACAAGAAGAACAGGTTGAAGTCCATCTCGCTCAGCGTGTCGCCGTCGACCTCGGCGTTCAGCAACGCGGTCATGATGTCGTCGCGCGGTTCCTCACGGCGCTGCTGCATGAGCGAGTTCGCGTACATGAACATCTCGATCTGCGCGGTCTGCACCTCCTCGGCGCTGACGATGTACTCCGGGTCTTCGGAGCCGATCATCCGGTTGCTCCACTCGAAGAGCTTGTGCCGGTCTTCGTGCGGGACGCCGATCATCTCGGCGATGACCTGGAGCGGCAGTTCGGCCGCGACGTCGACGACAAAGTCGCACTCACCGCGCTCGATGACGTCGTCGATGATGCGGTTCGCGAGCTCGCGGATGTGCGGTTCGAGCATGCGCATCCGCCGCGGCGTGAACCCGCGGTTCACGAGCTTGCGGTAGCGCGTGTGCTCGGGCGGGTCCATCGTGAGCATGAGGTTGCCGCCCTGCTCGAACCCGCCGTAGTCCTCGGCGCGACCTTCGAGGCCGACGACGCCGCCCCGCTTCTGATCGGACGAGAACGTCGCACCGTCGCGGCCGACGGTGATGACGTCGGCATGCTTCGTGATGACCCAAAAGCCCGGCCCGCCGGGCTCGGGGTGGAAGTACACGGGCTCGTTGTTCCGCAGATAGGTGAACCACTCGTGCGGCACACCCTGCGTGAACACGTCCCGGTCGAGGAGATTGATATCGCTCAGCTGCGTCACGCCGAGAGCATAACCAACGTTCCTGTAACACGTTCCAATTCCGTGGGCGGGCAGCCCGGCCGGTCTCGCGCGAGGCTGCGGCCATGGACGTCTACGAGGCCTTGTACACGACCCGCGCCATGCGCCGGTGCCGCCCCGACCCCATCCCCGACGACGTGCAGCAGCGCATCCTCGATGCCGCGATCCGGGCGCCGAGCGGCGGCAACACGCAGAACTGGCGCTTCATGCTCGTCGACGACCCCGGGCTGCGGGGCCGGCTCGGGCCGATCTACCGCGACTGCCTGTCGATGCTGTGGGCGACGGTCTACAAGGAGCGGATCGACACCGCCAGCGCCGCGCCCGACGAACCCGAGAACGCACAGATGCTGCGCGTGCAACGGTCGGCGCAACACCTCGCCGACCACTTCGAGGAGTATCCGCTCCTGCTGTTCAGCTTCGTGCAGTACGACCCGACGGGCGGTTCGATCTATCCGTCGACGTGGTCGGCAATGCTCGCGGCGCGAGCCGAAGGCGTGGGCGCGTCGCTCACGTCGGTGTTCGTGTTCAAGCTCGACGACGTGCTCGCGATCCTCGACGTGCCGAAAGCAGACGGCTGGCTGTTCTCGTCGTGCGTGACGTTCGGCTACCCGACCGGCCGCTGGGGTGTCGCACCTCGACGCCCGGTCCACGAAGTGTCGTTTCGCAACGGCTGGGGCAACCCCGTCGGTTTCGAGATCAACGAGCCGCTCTGGAAGGGATAGCTACTGGAGGTGCTCGTCGAACCAGGCGAGCAGGGCGGCGTACGCCTCGGTCGCAGCGGCCTCGTTGTAGCGGGGCCCCGTGTCGTTGAAGAATGCGTGGTCGACTCCCTCGAAGGTGCGGATCTCGTGGGTGAGACCGGCCGAGGTGAGCGCAGCCTCCATCGCGTCGCGTGACGCGTTGACGCCGTCGTCGAGTCCCGCGTAGATCCCGAGCACTGCCGCGTTGCTGTCGCTGAAATCGGCCTCAGCGGGCCCGGGCCCGTAGAACGGCACCGCGGCCGCGATGCGCGGGTCGCCCGCTTCGATCAGGTTCCATGTCATCCCGCCGCCGAAGCAGAAGCCGACGACACCGATTGGCGCGCCGGGCACGCGCCGCTCCAGTTCGTCGATGCCCGCGGTGAGATCGTCGAGCAGCCTCTCGTCGCTCGCGTCGGCGAGCGCACCGGGCGCTGCCGCGGGATCGGCCAGCGACGCGGTTCCGCCTTCTTCCGACAGCAGGTCGACGCTCAACGCCGCGTAGCCTTCGGCGGCGAGGCGGCCGGCCACGTCGTAGAAGTGCGGCGTGAGCCCGCGGTTCTCGTGGACCACGAGCACCGCGCCCTTCGGGTCGGCGGGCGCGGCGTACGCCGCCTGCAACTCGCCCCGCGGGCCCGCGAACGTGATCGTCTCGGCCGTCGGCGACGCGCTCGCGGTCGTCGTCGTGCTCACCACCTCGTTCGTGGTCGGCGCCGTGGACGCAGCCGTCGTGGTCGGGTCGCTCGCGGCCGCGTCGTCATCATCGTCATCGCCACCGCAGGCGGCGATGAGCGCGGTCGCGCTCGTCAGCCCGAGTCCGAGGATGCCGAGCCGGCGCAGCGCTTCGCGGCGGGTGAGAAAACCGTCGGCGTAGTCCTCGACGACTTCACCGCGGAGGTAATCGCGCAGCGCCACGGTCGCGGACGGTACCGCGAAGCGACGCCCTCCAAACGGCGGGCGTCAAGTGGTCGAACCTGGACGGGGCGAGTCGTGCACCGATGCGCGCGCAGCGCGGATCTTCTCAAGGAGCGGGAGGTTGCCGCCCGTGCGTTGCGAAACCGTGACCGAGATCGATCTCGGGCTCGAGTGCCTTGTGCTCGATGAGATCGCGCACGCCATCGGGTCCCAGTCGCTCGCGGAACGCCTGCACTGTGTAGCCGATCACTTCCGCGGGTCCGCGCGCTCGCACCGTTGCGCTACGCGGCAGACCGAAGAGTGGGCCGATCTCACCGAAGTAGTCGCCTGTTTTCGACACCGCGAGCAACTCTGTACCGCCGGCAGCCAACTCGCGCAGAATCTCGAGTTCGCCACTCGCGACGACGTAGATCAAATCACCAGTGCTGCCTTGTTGGAACAGCGTGTCGCCGGCCGCGAGTTCGATGCGCTCGGGTGGGCGATCGCTCATGCCCATCTGCGGCACGAGTTCGACGACGCGATCGGCCAACGGCAGCATGCGATGGTCGTGCGTCGCCACGACGACGACCCGCGGTCCGGACGCCAACTCCCGCACGAGGCGGAGCACTTCTTCGACTTGGATGAAGTCGAGATGTGCGGTGGGCTCGTCGGCGAGGATCAGCGGAGGGTCGAGTGCGATCGCGCGCGCGATGGCAACGCGCTGCTGCTGTCCGCCGCTCAGGTCACCGGGCCGGTGCTTCATGCGGTCTTCGAGCCCGACTCGGGTGAGTAATTCCTCGGCGCGCGCCCGCGCTTCACTGCGCCCGACGCCGGCGGCGCGCAACGGCACCATCACGTTTTCGAGTGCATTCAAGCTCGCCACGAGGTTGAACGCTTGGAAGACGATTCCGACCGTGCGCCGGCGGTACTCGGACATCGTGCGGGCGTCGAGCGCGGTGACGTCGACATCGCCGAACCGAATGGTCCCGCTCGTCGGCTTCAGGATGCCGCCGAGGCAGGAAAGCAACGTCGTCTTCCCGCACCCGCTCGGCCCGAGGAGGATCACCAGACTGCCTTCGGTCACCGCGAGGTGGAACCCGTCGAGCGGACGCACGGCGTAGCCGCCGCTCGAGTACTGCATCACGAGGTCGTCGATCACGAGGTCGGGCATCGTCGCTCCGTCACGGCCCGCCGAAGGCGAGTGCGGGGTCGACCGTAACCGCGCGCCGCAACCCCGCGAGGCTGGCCGCCAGACCGACCGCGATCGCGATCACAGGCAGCATCCAGAGCGCCGACGCCGGTATCTCGACCGGGAGTGGGAAGTTCGGCGCGAGCACGAACGAGAGCGCGGCTCCGACGGCCGCCGCGATCAGCGCGACGATCACCGCTTGCAAGGCGAGGCCGCCCATGATCGAGCGCGTCTTCGTACCAACGGCCTTGAACACCGCGAAATCGCGGATGCGTTCGAGCACCGAGAGGTAGACGACCGAACCGACGATCAAGGCACCGACGATCCACAACAAGATCGCGACGAACGAGATCGCCGAACGGGCTTGGGTGAGCGGTCGGAGGAAGTCGTCGCGCGCGCGGGCCTGGTCGATGACTTGGAAGCCGTCGGGAGGCGCATCGGGAACGCCGCGCAGCGCAATCGACGTCGCGATGGGCTGCCCGCCGAACGAGATCGCTTGCGCGCCTTCGACGGTGGCGAACACATTGGCGATGCCGGCAACCGAGGTCGAGTCGTCGATACGACCGACCACCGAGAACACCTTGCCCGTGAGTTCGATGTCGTCACCGATGTCGGCGCCGAGCGCGGAACTCACCGCGACTTCCTGTGCCGTTTCCGGCGCGCGCCCGTCGTCGATCTCCGGCATGCCGGGTCCCTCCGTGCGCGCCCCGAAGAGATTCACGTCTTCGATGTCATCGCCGGTGCCATAGCTGGCGCGCGAGAAGATCGACGGGGCCGCCGCTTCCACCCCGGGAAGAGACGCGGCCGCTTCGGCTGCGGAGTCGGGGAGCGCGGATGCCCCGAGGAAGGGACCGGCCGCACCGGCCGGAACGAGCCAAGCATCGGCACCGAGCTCGTCGACCGTTCGCGCGGCTTCCGCCTCGAAACCGTTCGAGAGCCCGGTCATGATCAATGTCATCGCGAACACCACGCCCGTGGCCAAGATCGCGATCATGAAGCGCCGGCGACGCCATTGAAGATCCCGCAACGCTGCCACCAGCACGGGCGCACGCTTGCACGTACGCCATCGGCGCGCAATTCGTGACGCTTCGGGCCAGTGTGAGCGTTCGCGGGCATCGGGGCGGGTGCCGCGCTTCCGGCGCGTGGCACCGACTGCCCCGGTACGGTTCGCCACGTGATGTCCGGGATGCCCGCGGCCGTCTACACGGGTGACGGCAACGTGGCCGTCGAGACGCTCCCGATTCCGGAGCCGGTGTCAGGGGAAGCCCTCGTCGAGGTGTCGCACTGCGGAATCTGCGGGACCGACCTGCACCTCGTGCTCGAGCAGTACGCCCGCGCGGGATCGGTGCTCGGTCACGAGTGGGCGGGCACCGTGGTTGCGGTCGGCGACAACGCCGACGGCGCGTGGGTCGGCACGCGCATCGTGGCCCAACCCGCACCCGCATGCGGCGCCTGCCGAGCGTGCCGGCGGGGCCGGCCCGCGGTGTGCCTGCGCAAGCCGCCACCCGATCACTTCGCCGGGCGCGGCGCGTTCTGTCGCTTCGTCGTCGTTCCGATCGCGCGTTTGCTCGCGGTTCCGGCTGCG
>JBEVDP010000390.1:0-10864 GCA_040513235.1 Acidimicrobiia bacterium
AGACACGGAGTTCGTCGGAGTCGATCGCAGGATGAGCGAGGACTTCGGTGACGCCGGGGCGGAGGTCGAACAGGACCCGCTCGAGCATGCGGCGCGAGCCGACCGGCGTCCACACGAAGTTGTCGGTGAAGACGATGCCCTCCTCGGCCGCCAGGCGCCGAAAGGGAAAGCCGATCGCCCGTTCGCTGCTGGCGCCGGCCATGCGCAGCGGCAAGTTGAATTCGACCGCGAGCTCGAGATACACGTCGAAGAAGTCGGCCCGCAGCTGCATCGTGCCCATGTGGCTGTCGATGTGAGAGACGTCAAAGCCCCAGTAGATCGCGCGCTCGATCTGCGTGCGGCACTCCTTGCGCACCTCGTCGAGGTCGGCGTGTTCCCACGCGTCCTGCACGGTCCGGGGAAATCCGCCGTCACCGTCGAGGAGGCTCGGTGAATGCGTCGTGGGACCCCACCGGTATGTCTCCCACTCCGCGTTGAGGGTCAGATGCACGCCGACATCCTCACCGCGGTACATCGCCGCCGCATCGCGCGCCCACGGGCACGGCACCATGAGCGTCGCGCTGGTGGCGACCCCCCGGCGCAACGCTTCGTAGACGGCGACGTTCGCCGACCGCGTCGAGCCCAGATCGTCGCAGTTGATGATCAACAGCTTGGCGTCGGCCGGGTACCCGAGCCGCTCGACCAGTTCCGTCACGCCGCGCAGGCTACGCGCTCCATACCGACTGGCGTCACTGGAGGCCCCGGAGGGCCGTGTGTGACGCGAGTTCGTTTCACCGGCGTTGGATCGCGGCGCGGGCTGCGGCGGCGAGATGGCGCAGGCGGCGGCCGCGGAATGCCTCGACCTCGATGATGCTGCCGTTGCTCAGCACGAACGCGACACCGGTGAGCGGCCCGTGACGGACGGCGACGACGTCGGCCAGACGGTCGATCGGGATGTCGCCCGAAAGCTCGATGGGCCTGCTCACCCAGAACGAGACCCGCCACACGACGAGGCGAGAGTCGGTGAGGCCGAGCACCATCTCCGGCCCCGCGGTCGGAAACCCGGCCGCGCGCGCGGCTTCCGCCCAGGCTTCGTACGACCGCGAGCGCACCCGGCCGGACGAGAGCGACATCGTGGAGCGACTGCTCGCCGCGGCTGCCCCGCGAAAGCTCGCGGGCGCGTACGCGCGCAGCTCCTCGTCCGGCTCGAGATCCGGCCCCGAGCGCGCCACCAGCTAGTCGGCGATGCGCTCGAGCACTGTGCCGCTGCCGAGACCGCCGCCGCAGCACATCGTGACGAGTGCGTACCGGCCGTCGACCCGCTCGAGTTCGTGCAGGGCCGTCGTGACGAGGCGCGCCCCCGTCGCGCCGACGGGATGGCCCAGCGCGATTGCGCCGCCGTTCGGGTTGACATTGGCCATGTCGGGCTTCAATTCACGTTCCCATGCCAACACGACCGACGCGAACGCCTCGTTGATCTCGACCACGTCGAAGTCGGTGATGGCCAGGTTGTTGCGCTCCATCAAGTGCCGGGTCGCGTCGATCGGTCCGGTCAGCATGAGCACCGGGTCGACGCCGACGAGGCAGGAGTCGACGATGCGGGCACGAGGCCGTACGCCGAGTTCTTGCGCCCGCGCGGCCGTCATCAGGAGAACCGCGGCCGCGCCGTCGGTGATCTGCGACGACGTTCCCGCCGTGTGCACGCCGTCCTCGCGCGCGACGGGCTTGAGCTTTGCGAGCGCTTCGAGCGAGGTCTCGCGCAGACCCTCGTCGCGCGCGACGTGATGCGTCGTACCGATCGGCTTGCCTTCGTCGTCGACATCGGGCGCGTCGATCGGGAGCACTTCACGTTCGAAGCGACCTTCCGCCCACGCCCGCTGCGCGCGGGTCTGCGACTCGAGGCCGAATGCATCGGTGTCGGCGCGTGTGATGCCCCACTTCTCCGCGATGCGCTCCGCGCCTTCGAACTGTGACGTCTGTTCGTAGTGGTCGCGGTACGACAACGGCGTCGGACGTCCGAACTGGCGCGCGGCCGAGCCGAGCGGGACGCGGCTCATCGACTCGATGCCGCACGAAAGCGCGACGTCGACGACGCCGGCCTTCACCATCGTCGCGGCCAGGTTCGTCGCCTGTTGGGACGAACCACATTGACTGTCGACCGTCGTCGCCGCGACCGACAGCGGCAAGCCCGCGCTCAACCAGGCCGTACGTGCGATGTTGAACGTCTGCTCGCCCACCTGGCTGACGCAGCCACCCACGACCTGGCCCACCGCGGCCGGGTCGATGCCCGACCGCTCGAGCACGGCGACCTGCACCGACGCCAGCAGGTCGGCCGGATGCACGGTGGAGAGCCCGCCGTTGCGCCGCCCGAGCGGACTCCGCACTGCTTCCACGATCACGACATCGGTCTCGGCCAATGCGGCCATGGCCGCCTCCTCGGGATTCGGACGTTGGGTGCGCGGGGATCGTAGTGCCGGTCTGTGAGAATCAGCCCGTGTCCACCGCCACTCGTTCCCGCTTCGTCGTCCTTTTGCTCACCTCCGCGATCGTGCTCGGCGCCTGTTCCGACGACGGCGACGACGACGACGCCGGTTCGGCGTCCACGCCCGCAACCACCGAAGCGCCCGACACTGAGACCACCGCGCCGCCCACGGACCCCGCAACGACTGCGCCCGCGACAACCACGCCCCCGGAGACGACGCCGCCGTGCCCGCCGCTCGAAGGTGGCACCGTCGGAGCGACCGAGTCGATCGCGGCCGAAGGGACCGCCAACCTCACCGGCGTCGAGATCACAAGTGGCGACTGCACCGACGTCGTCACGTTTACATTCGAGCCGACCGCGCCCGGCGCACCCGGCTACGAGATCTCGTACCAGCCGGGGCCGTTCACCCAAGACGGGTCGGGCGCGCCCGTGCCGGTCGCCGGTGGCGCATTCATCGTCGTGCGCTTCGAGCCGGCGTACACGTTCGACTTCGAAGCCGCGATCGACACGTACACGGGGCCCGACCGCGTCACCTCACCCGGTGCACTCTTCGCCACCGAAGTCGTCAAGACCGGCGACTTCGAAGCGGTCGTCACGTGGGTGATCGGTCTCGACCAGCAACGGCCGTACACGGTCACCTCCGACACTGCCGACCCGCACCGAGTGCGGATCGAGATCAGGTGATGCAGTCGAGGATCACCTTGCCGACGGTTGCGTCCGACGCCAGCAGTTCATAGGCGGCTGCCGCCTCGTCGAGTGGAAGCACGGCCTCGACGACCGGCGCGACGGCGCCCGAAGCGAGCAACGGCACCACGTCTCGTACGAACCCGTCCGTCGCAGCCGCCTTCTCCACCGCGTCGCGCGCTCGCAACATGGTCCCGGCGATCGTGAGCCGTTTCCCCATCACCGCGAGGATCGAGAGCGACGCCGTCGCGCCCGCCAGCGCGCCGACGAGGACGATCCGGCCCTTCAGTGCCGCCGCCGCGATGTCGGCTTCGACGTAGGGACCGCACACGAGATCGAGCACGACGTCGGCGCCCGTTTCAGTGGTCGCGATGATCGCGGCCGCGAGCGCGTCGGTATCGAGCGCGCCGTCGGCGTTCGTGGCCGGGACATGCCCGTGGTCGAGCCCGAGCACGGCGCAACGCTCGAGCTTCTCTGCGGTACGGGCCGTCCCGAACACGCGCGCTCCGAGCGCGCGCGCCAGCTGCAGCCCGGCGGTCCCGACCCCGCTTCCGACCGCGTGCACGACGACCCATTCGCCGGGTTGCAAGTGCGCACGCGTGACGAGCGCGTCGTGGGCGGTGACGAACGCTTCGGGGACGCCGCCCATCGTGACGAGATCGAGGCCGCCAGGAATCGGTGCGCAGTGGGCCGCAGGGACGCGCACGTACTGCGCTTGGCCGCCGCCGCCCGCGATCCCGAACACGCGGTCGCCGACGCCGACGCCGGCCGCGGGACCGGCGGCGGCGACCTCGCCCGCGAACTCGAGGCCCGGAATGTCGGGCGGCGAACCCGGCGGGGCCGGGTACCCGCCGGCCCGTTGGAGGAGATCGGCCCGGTTCAGACCCGCGCCGTGCACCCGGACCACGACATCGTCGGGCGCCTCGGGCACGGGCATCGGGCGCTCGACCACCGAGACCGCACGGTCGGCAAAGGTGACGGCGCGCACCGAGATACCGTAACCGGGTGGCCCGGGCGCTGCGTTTCGTAGACGACGACGGCCAAGCGATCGAGTTCGACGCGACCGATACGGCGGCGCTGCTGACGCTCGTCGGCGACCTCGACGCAGCCACCGTGTCCGCGTGTCCTGATTGCGGTTCCCGCGTGCTCGCCGCGGTCGCATTCGTCGATCTGCTCGACGCGTCTGCGCCTCATCCACGAACCGGCGATCTGCGCGACTTCGCAGACGACGCGCCGACGTTGCACATCTACGTCGTCGACGATGCGAGCCAGTGCGCGCACCCCTCATGGCGTGATCCGCTCGCCGACGAGTGGTTCGACGTCGTCGACGTCTCCGGACCCGAAGTCCGGCAGTAGCAACTGATCAGGACAGTTCGAGGAGCTCCTCGAACCCCGCCGTGAGATCGGCGGTGAACGCGTCGATGTCGGTGACGGCAGCGGGATCGATGTTGCAGCCAAGGTGTAGTTCGTCGGCGTAGCCCAATGTCGTGATGTTGAGCGCAGTGCCGCTGCGCGGCCCGAACGGGAAGTTCGCAGCGATGCGCGCACCCGCGAGATAGAGCGGCACGGGACTGCCCCGCAGGTTCGACGCCGCGAAATCGATCGTGCGAGCCTGGTTGCGGGTGAACGCGACGAGCAGTGACGTCGGCAGGAAGTAAGCGAACCCGGCCAGGCTCTCGAGCGCGGCGAGCGCCGGTTCCGTCTTCGTGGTCGCGAGCCGGTCGTGGATCACCGCGAACAACGCGGCCGGGTCTCCGGCGGGTTGGATCGGGACGAGGACACGAGCCGGCGCGAACCGATTCGCGCCGGCGTCGCCTTTACCGCGTGTGCTCACCGGCATCGCCATCCTCAGTTCGCTGACGGTGCTCTCCATCCGATCGTGGTAGCGACCGAGGCCGGCCGCGATACCGGTGACATACGCGTCGTTGACGCTGCCGCCGAGCGCGGCCGCGACGCGCCGCAACGCGGGGAGCGCGACGCGGTGCACCTCGAAATGCCGGCGCAGCGACCGCCCCTGGAGGATGTCGGAATGCGCGCGGTCGGCGACGAATGCCTGCCGGTGTACCGATGCGGCCAGGCGGGTCGCGTCCGCGGCGCGGGCCGGAAGCTCGGTCGGATGCGTGAGCACGCTGGTCGCTCCGTGTACTGCGTGCCCGACCACGTGCGCGCCGCGCGCGGTGGCGTCGAACGCCGCGCCGCGGAGCACGCCGAGAGGCCCGCGTGCGGGGTTGTCACCGTCGGGTTCTACGGGGACTTCCGGCCGAGGGGCGGGATCGGCTTCGAGGTCGAGCATGGCGAGCGAGAGCCGCAACGCGCCGACGCCGTCGCTGATCGTGTGGTGCACCTTCTGTACGAGCGCGGCCCGCCCGCCCGCCAGCCCGTCGAGCACGGTGAACTCCCAGAGCGGGCGTGACCGGTCGAAAGGCGCCTCGGCCAGTTGCTCGCACACGTCGAGCAGCGCGCGGCGATCGCCCGGCGCCGGGACCGCGATGCGGCGCACGTGGTAATCGATGTCGAGGCCGGGGTCGGTCGCGAACTCGGGCGGGACGAGCCGGAAGGGCGCGGAGACGACGCGCTGGCGCAGCCGCGGGATCGCGCCCAATGCGTGCTCGAGCGTCGTGCGAAGCCTTTTCTCGTTCGGCGCGTGCTCCAGGATCGTGAGGTTGCAGAAGTCGGAACGAAGCGCGGGGTCCTTCTCGACCGCCCACATGATCGCCTCGGTCTCCGACATCCTCACGGATCTTGGCTCACGGATCTTGGCTCACGGATCTTGGCTCTCGGCACATGGGTCGCGGCTCACGACGTGGGATCACCGAGGGATGCGCGTGAACTTGTATTCGTTGAGCCGCTCGAACGGGAACAGGTCGATCACCGCGTCGATGTCTTCCGGCCGGTTGCGTTCCATCACGCGCACGAACACGGCGCGGTCGTCGTCGAGACAGAACGTCGGCACGCCGAACATCGCCCAGCGCTTCACCGCCTCCGTGTGCTCCTCGGCCAGCGTCTTCAACGGCCGGCCCGACGCGACTTCTGCCGCAACCGCGTCGACGTCGACGCCGCTCGTCGCGACCGCATCGCGCACGACTTCGACATGACCGAGCTTCAATCCGTGGTCGTGACGCGCCGCGAACAGCGCCCAGTGCGCGTCGAGGAAATGCTCGGGGAACGTGTCGCGCACCGCGATGCCCCACTCGAGTGCCGCGACGCCGGAACCGCGCTCGCCCGGCGGGCGCTCCCAGACCGGCGGCTCTTCCTCGGGGACGTGGACCTGGTCGAGCGAGAAGGCGAGGTACCGGACGTCCCAGTCGCGGCCCTCGCGGACGCCGGCGACGACCGCCTCCTGCGCGTTACGGGCGAACGGGCACCGGTAGTCGAAGCTGACGGCGAATGTGTGAGTCATGGGGCCTCCTCGGCTCCCCCCATGATTACCGACGCGAGACCACGCGCCGAAGTCCGGCGCCGAGCGCGAGGCCGAGCACGGCGCCGGCGAGGACATCCGAGGCGTGGTGCAGGCGCACGTACACCCGGGTCGCGGCCACCGCCGCGGCGAGGCCGTACCACGGGCCGCCGCCGAGCAGCGTGGCCGCGCAGAACGCCGCGGTCGCGTGGCCCGAGGGAAAGGACGACGTGATCGGCCGCCGCAACCCGTGCCGGAACTCGACCGCGTCGAGGTCGACGGGGCGGACGCGCCGGAATGCGAGCTTCACCGGCCCGTTCGTGAGCGCGGATTCCACGCCCATCGCGGCCGAGAACCTCGCCGCATACCCGATGTCACCGTCTCTCATGGAACGGGCGACCCCACAGAGGTGCCCCAGCAAGCTGTGGTCGGCCGCGCTCGACAGCGAGTACACCGCACGGTCGACGGCCGGCGACCGCGCACGATCGAACGCGCGGTCAACTGCCGCGTCGAACGCGGCGAGGTGCTCGGAGAGCGGAGTGGTCACGCCAGCGTGAGCGGCAGCTGCGGCCGACCCTCGCGCTCGGCCTGACGGGCGAGCAGGACCGGGGCGGCGTTGGAGGGCTCGCCCCCGAACGCGGGGCAGAACTCACGGAAGGAACAGAAGCCGCACAGCGCGCTCGGGCGGGGGCGGAAGTCGCCGCGCGAACAGCACGTGCGGATGGCCCGCATCAGCGCGTCCGACTTCACTTCGACACCGCGCAACGACTGGTCGGTGGAGCGGGTGACGATCTTCTCCGGCGTCGAGAGGTACAGCAGCTGCACGCGCGACGGGCGCCGCCCGAACATCTGCTCGCACAGGAACGAGTAGACGTGGACGCCGGCCAGGTTGCGCTGCTCCCAGCCCTCGCGAGGCGCGCTGCCGGTTTTGTAGTCGGTGACGACGAGTTCGCCGTCGGCGTCGAGCTCCAGCCGGTCGATGATGCCGCGGATCGTGACCCCGTCGGCCGTCTTGGCGGCGACTCGCAGTTCGAGCCCTACCACGCGCACTGCGGCCGGGTCCTCCATCTCGAAGTACTTGCGCAACAGCACCTCGGCGTCCGCGTGGAACTGTGCCCACTCCTCCTCCGTGAGCTCGAGCTCGGCGAACTCCGCGTGCGCCATGAGCTCGTCGGTGGCGAGGGCCAGGTCGCCGAGCGCGGCCTGGATGGTGCGTTCGGCGGGAGGCCGCCACAGCAGGTGCTGGAGTGCGAGGTGGACGAGGGTGCCCTTGCTCGCGGGCGCCGAGGGCGCTTCCGGGAGGCGTTCGAGATAGGAGAACCGGAACGCGAGGGGACAGCTCGTGAAGGTCCCCATCGAGCTGGGGGATAGGTGCGGGGGTGGCGCCAGCGTCACCTCGAGAGCCATGCGTCGACGATACAGCCGGGGTGAGACATCGGGGTCGATGGTGATTCACTTGGGGCCGGCAGCCGACGAGGGAGACCAGCGTGAAGATCGATACCGGGATCATGGGCGGCTCGTACGCAGACATCGGCACCCGGGCGCGCGAGTTGGAGGCGCTCGGTTACGACGGCTTGATGACCGCCGAGACCGCGCACGATCCGTACCTTCCCCTCGCGATCGCGGCTGAGCACACCGAGCGGGTAGAGCTCGCGACCGGAATCGTCGTGGCCTTCGGACGCACACCGATGGTCACCGCGTACACCGCCAACGACCTCCAGCGCGCGTCGGGCGGACGGTTCATCCTCGGCCTCGGCAGCCAGATCAAGCCCCACATCGAGAAGCGGTTCTCGATGCCGTGGTCGCGCCCTGCGGCCCGCATGCGCGAGTACATCCTGGCGATGCGGGCGATCTGGAGCGCGTGGAACGACGGCGACAAGCTCGACTTTCAGGGAGAGTTCTATCGCCACACGCTGATGACGCCGTTCTTCGCGCCGGCCCCGAACCCGCACGGCGCGCCGAAGGTGTTTCTTGCCGCGGTCGGCGAGCGCATGACCGAGGTCGCGGGTGAGGTCGCCGACGGGATCATCATCCACGGCTTCACGACCGAGCGGTACGTGAAGGAGGTCACGCTCCCCGCGATCGAGCGGGGTTTGGCCCGCGGCGGGCGGGACCGGGCGAGCTTCCAGATCTCCGGTCCGCTGTTCGTGGTGACCGGCAGCAATGAGGCCGAGTTCGAGCAGGCCGCCAAGGGGACGCGCCAGCAGATCGCGTTCTACGGCTCGACGCCCGCCTACCGCGGCGTGCTGGACCTGCACGGCTGGGGCGACCTGCAGACCGAGCTGAACACCCTGTCGAAGCAGGGCAAGTGGGTCGAGATGGGCGGCCTGATCGACGACGACATCCTCCGCACCTTCGCGGTGGTCGGGGAGCCGGAGGACATCGGGCCCGAGTTGGCCGCGCGCTACGGCGGCGTCGTCGACCGAACCTCGTTCTATGCACCGTACGACTCGGATCCGGAGCGCTGGGGGAAGGTGATGGCCGATCTCAAGCAGGCGTGATGGCTTCCACCCCTGGCCAAACGTCGGCTACGACCGCGAACGCTCGCGACCTGGATCAGCCCGCCGGCGCCGTCGCGGTCGCGAACCGCAGCATTGACGCAACCGTCGCATCGGGATCCTGCTGCGGGCCGAAGTGGCCGCACCCCGCCATGACCTCGAGCGCGCCCTGCGAGAGCCGTTCCGCGATCCGCGCGCCGAACTCCGGGCTGATGTCGCGACTCGTCTCACCGCACACCACGAGTACCGGCGCCTCGACGCTCGGAAGCTCGCCGTACCCGCCGTGGTTCGGACCCATGCTGTACACGCGGGCTTCCACCTCGGGCGCACACTTGAGTTCGAAGACCCCGTCGCCGCGGTCGCGGAAGCCGTAGTCGACATACGCGCGCAGGCTGGCTTCGGTCATGACGTCAAGCGGCGGCTTCGCCGCGTACGCCTCATACGCGGCGTCGATCGACGGCCATTCGTTGCGGCGCTTCCGCGCGTTGATCGCAAGCGGGAAGTCGTCTTCGCGAGGGAGCGGGACATCGGAGGCGAACAGGATCGGCTCATACGCCCAGATGCGGGCGAACGTGTCGGACGACCTCGCCTCGGCGAGAATCAGTGAAGCCGCGCCCTTGGAGTGCCCGGCTGCGAGCAGGTCGGGATCGCCGCCAAGTCCGAGGTGCTCGGCGATCGCGAGCACGTCGTCGGCGAACCCGTGCCACGAATAGTCGATGTCGGGCGCGTCGCTGTCGCCGTGGCCGCGGAAGTCGAACGAGTAGACGTGTCGATCGTGCGCGCGCAGCTGGTCGGCGACGGGTGCCCACACGCGCCCGTGAAAGCCAGTGGGGTGCGCGAGGAGGACTGGCGCGCCCGCGCCGCCCCAGTCGTGCACGACGAGGGTGAGCCCGTTCGCTTGGAATGCGTGTGACGTCGGTTCGAGCACGGGCGGACAGCGTAGGAGGTGCCGACCGAGATTCTGTTAGCGCGTCTTCACGGTGCGCGGCTCCGGGAAGCTCGCGGCGAGACCCTTCGCCGCGACCTGGAACAGCGCTACCGGTTCGGGGAGCCCGCGCATGCGGTGTTCGCCGAGTTTCCGGAAGCGCACACCATCTCGCCGCGATTTCATCGTCGCGTCTCTCGTTGCGCCGGAGACAATGATCTGGCCGCCGTGGGCTGCGTCGCAGATGCGCGCCGCGGTGTGCACAGCCATGCCGATGTAGTTCGCCTTGTTGATCGTCGGCTTTCCACTGTGGATGCCGATACGGACCCGCACTTCGAGGCCATCCGTCCACGCTCGGGCTCGCAGCTCGCGTTGGATGGTGATCGCGGTGTCGAGCGCGGCGTGTGGCTCGATGAACACAGCGAAGAACTCGTCGGCCCGCGATTCGACGACGTGACCGTCGAGGCGGCGGGCGGTGTCTTCCAGGAGCGCGCGCACTTCGTTGATCAACTCGCCGTAGCCGTCCCCCAGGCGGTGCACCAGCGCGGTCGAGCCTTCGATGTCGGTCATGAGCATCGTCACGAAGCCCGACGGCGGCGCGACGGGCTCGGGCTCCCGCCGGCGTTCCGTTTCCAGCTGGCCGGTGATGAATCCAACCGGCACGATCCCGAACTTCTTGGCCGCGTTCAGCAGGCGCTTCCGGGCGCGCTCGCGCGCGTGCTCGTCCTCGAACTTGACCTGACCGAACCGAGCGAGCGCGTTACGGACGTGGGCTTCGTCGTTGATCGGAAGCCGGCGCCGGCCGCGCGAGTCGACGTACGCGAACGCACGATCGGGGAGATCGGCGCGTCTCGTCGCATCGAGTCGGGCCATGCGGAAACGCTATCAACGCGCCGATC
>JBEVDP010000391.1:0-6548 GCA_040513235.1 Acidimicrobiia bacterium
TGCGAGGTCGCGGCCACGACCGAGAACCTCGTCCCCGCCACCGTTGCGCTCGCTCGGGCCGGCGGAACCGTCGGCGAATGGGCCGGCGCGTTGCGCGAGGTCTTCGGCGAGTACCGCGCGCCTACCGGTGTGAGCGGGGTGGCGGTCCGGCCCGGCGACGAGATGCAGCGGGTACGCGAACGGGTGCAGGCCGCCGGCGCCCCGATCCGGATCCTCGTCGGCAAGCCCGGCCTCGACGGCCACTCGAACGGCGCCGAGCAGATCGCAGTCGCCGCCCGCGACGCGGGGATGGAGGTCGTGTACCAGGGCATCCGGCTTACCCCGGCACAGATCGCGGCCGCGGCACGGGACGAGGACGTCGACATCGTCGGACTGTCGATCCTCTCGGGCTCACACCGCGACCTCGTGCCCGAGACGGTGCGGCTCCTTCGGGCCGCGGGCGTGACGGCGCCGGTCGTGGTCGGCGGCATCATTCCGGACGCGGACCGCGCACAAATGGAAGCAGCTGGGATCGCGCGGGTCTTCACCCCGAAGGACTACCGGCTCGCAGGCATCATGGAGGAGATCACCGACCTCGCCCTGGCCCACCGGAACGCCACACCCCCCGGCTCCAATCCTCAGGCCGAGGCAGCCGCCGGCCGATGAAACATCGGATGCAAGAGCCCCGTCTCATACTTTCCGTCGGAGCCGGCGTCGCCGCGCTTGCGGCCGGCGTCGTGGGAGTGGCGACCGATTCGGCCGTGCTCGGCATCGTCGCGGGTGCGGCCGGGGTGATGGCTGCGATGGCGGCCGTGGCGTTGGGCGCTCGCGCCCGCCAGAGCGAGGACCGCCTCGAACGAGCCGAAGACGAGATCCGGCGCATGAAGCGTGAGGTCGCATCGATCAACGCCGCGCTCGCCGAAGAGGCGACTCGCCGCGCCGCGGAAACAGAGCCCGGCCCCAAGGTCGACGGCCCCGGTCGCGGGAAGGGCGAGCACGCGTTCGATGCCGCGACCGGTCTGTACGACGAGCGCTACTTCGCGGTGCTCGTGCAGCAGCAGCTCGCGGCCGCCCGCCGTTCGTTGCGACCGGTGTCGGTCGTGATCTTCGAGATCGACGGGATGGGTGAGTCGGATCGCGAGACACAGCAGCAAGCACTGGGCGTTGTCGGCGACGTCGTGCGGCGCACGCTGCGCGAGAGCGACGCCGCGTGCCGCCTCGGCGACTTGATGGTCGGCGCGATCCTCGAAGACACGCCCGAAGCCGGCGCGGTTTGGGCCGCGGAGCGCGTGCGGGGCACGCTGCTGTCGAGCCCGATCGGCGACGCGCTCACGCTGTCCGCCGGTGTCGCCTGCTACCCCACCCACGCGTTGGGTGCGGCCGAGTTGGTGCAACAAGCCGGCCGCGCGCTCGACGAAGCCCGTAGCCGGGGCCGCGACCGAGTGGAGTTGGCCCCCGACGGGTGATTGGTCGCCACACTCCGGAAACCGGAGTGTGCGCTCCAAACGCAATCAGTCGTACAGCGCGGCGATTTCGTCGGCGTACTTCTTGTGGACACCGCGACGCTTGAGCTTCATCGTCGGCGTCAACTCGTCGGAATCCGGCAGCCATTCCTCGCTGAGCAGCGTCCACCGCTTGACCTTCTCGACCTGCGAGAAGTGGCCGTTCGCTTCTTCGACCTCACGGCCGACTTCGGCGAGCACGTCGGGATGCTCCGCGAGTTCCGCGAGCGTTGCCGCTTCGATGCCCCGGCTCTTCGCCCACGCGGGCGTGGTTTCGCCGTCGAGCACGACCAGCGCGGATATATACGGCTTGTCGTCACCGATCGCGAGCGCCTGGCCGATCAGCTGGCCGCCCTTGAGCGCAGATTCGAGGTTGGCGGGTGAGATGTTCTTTCCTCCCGCCGTGATGATGAGCTCCTTCTTTCGGTCGACGATCTTCAGGTAACCGTCGTCGTCGATCACGCCGATGTCGCCGGTGTGGAACCAGCCGTCGTCGTCGAACACCTCGGCCGTCTTCTCCGGGGCGTTCAGGTACCCCCGGAAGATGTTGCCGCCCTTGCCGAGCACCTCACCGTCGTCGGCGAGCACGAGCTCCATGCCCGGGATCGGCGGGCCAACGGTCCCGACCTTCACACGTACCGGCGTCCACGTGAACGGCCCACTCGTTTCCGACAGCCCGTAGACCTCCGACAGCGGCACGCCGAGCGCGCGGAAGAACTTCAACACCTCGAACGGAATCGGGGCCGCGCCGGTCATCGCGATCTCGCACTGGTCGAGACCGATCTGCCCGCGCACGCCTTGCATGATCGGTCCAATCTGTTCCCATGCACCGGCGAGTTGCGCCGGGAGCTCTTCGCCGCGCGCGGTGTGTTCGGCGACCTGCCAGCCCGCCGCGAGCGCACCTTCGAACTGTTCAGCCTTCGCAGGGTCAGCCGCGATGCCGGCGCGCAACGCCGCGTACGCCTTCTCCCAGACACGCGGGACCGCGAAGAAGAACTGGGGGCGAGTCTGCACCAGGTAGGGGACGACGAGCGCCGGGTCGGGGCACGACGTCACCTCGTACGCGTTGTAGATGCCGGCGTAGTGCGACACGGTGCGCTCGGCGATGTGCGCCATCGGCAGATATGACACAACGCGCCAACCGGTCGCGTCGGTGCCGAGCGCCGAGAGGAACGAGTCGAGCGTCCACGCCAGGTTCGCGTGGTCGAGCATCACGCCCTTCGGCGGGCCAGTCGTTCCCGAGGTGTAGATGATTGTCAGCAGGTCCTCGGGGTGCGCGTTGCCGAGCTCGGCATCGATGTCGAGTGACGCCGCGCCGAGCATCGCGTCCCACTGCACGACGTCGCTCGGGGCCAAACCGTCGGGGTCGTCGACGATGGCGACCTGGCGCAGGTTCGGTAACTCGCTGCGCACCTTCAAGAAGCGTTCGAGGAACCCAATGTCTTCGACGACCGCAACGCTCGCCTCCGAGTGCCCGACGAGGTACTCGATCTGCTCCGGCGCCGAGGAGTTGTAGATCGAGACCGGCGTGGCACCGAGCAGCGCGGTCGCAGTATCGGCCACATGGAACTCGGGCCGGTTGCGAAGCATCAGCACAACGCGGTCGCCCCGGCCGACGCCCAGCGCTCGGAGCGCGGCCGCGAAGTGGCCGACCCGATCGGCGTAGTCGTTCCAGGTCCACTCGCGGTAGGCGTCGCCGTCTTTCCACCGCAGCGCCACGTCGTTGCCGTGCGCCGCCACCGTCCGGGCAAATGTCTGCGGAAGTGTCTGCATGGCGCGATTGTCTACTGCGCCGCAAGGGCCGTTTTCCACAGGGCGCGGTGGAAAACCTGTGGAGAACCGTGTGATACTGACCCGCGCCTCGTCCCGAGGGGATCGTTGGGGCCTTTCTCTACCTAGCTCTCCTCGGGACGATCGCGTTCTTCGGCCGGGGGGCCGGCGGGCGTCCAGGCCGCGTCCTGGTCGGCGCCCAAAGGCCGCCCCGAATGCCGGATCTCCGCCGGCGTCCGCGTGAGCCGGGCCGCCGGCCCTTGCATCACCACGCCGTCGACCTCGACGAATACCGCGCGGGCCCGCACGTGAGCATCGGCCTGGAGTTCGCGCATCGTGTACACGGGCGCGATCGCGGCGTGCGCCGCCTCGAACGCGGCCAAAACCTCCGCCGACGGCCGCCCGCCGATCCAGGCCGCGACGACCGCGTCGAGCTCCTCGCGATGCTCGCTGCGGCCCGCGAACGAGTCGAACCGTGGATCGTCGCCGACGCCGACGAGTTCGAGGACGCGTTGCGCGACCGATTCGGCCGAGGTCGACACCGCAACCCAACGACCGTCGGCGCACTGATACGTGCCGCGCGGCACCGAGTACGGAATGCCGGATCCGAGCCGGGGTTGGTCGTAGCCCAAGTGCGCGGCGGCCGACGGCAGCGCCGACATCATCTGCTACATCGACTCGAGCAGGTTCACGTCGACGACCTGACCCTCGCCGGTGCGATCGCGATGTCGCAATGCGACCATTACCGCGAACGCGCCTGCGAGCGCGGCGACTTCGTCGGTGAGCGCGATCGGTGGGAGCAACGGCCCACCATCCGGCTCGCCGTTGATCGCGGCGAATCCGCTCATCGCTTCGGCCATCGTCGCGAAGCCTGGGCGCGACGCGTACGGACCGTCTTGGCCGAAGCCCGTGACACGCAGCACGACGAGGCCGGGATTGCGCGCGTGCAACACCTCGGGTCCGATGCCCAGACGTTCGAGTGTGCCGGGCCGGAAGTTCTCGACGAGCACGTCGGCTTCTGCCGAGAGATCGAGCAGCCGCTCCCGGTCGGTGTCGGACTTCAGGTCGAGCACGACACACCGCTTGCCCCGCCCGAGCAGCTTCCATGTGTAGGAGTCGCCACCGGCGGGCGGGAACCAGCCCATGCGGCGCACACCGTCACCGGCGGGGGCTTCGACCTTGATGACGTCGGCCCCGAAGTCGGCGAGGTGACGCGCCGCGCCCGGACCCGCGAACACCGTCGCCATGTCGATGACCCGCAGACCCGCGAGTGCTTGCATCGACCTAGTACGCGCGGGCGAAACAGCGGTCGGCAATCGAACCGAGCGCGTAGTCGCGATACAGACCCGCGAACATTTGGCGCGTCTGTTCGGTCCAGCGCATCGCCTCCGGCGTGGCGATCCGGCGGACGATCTGCACGTAGCCGCCTTCGTGGATCCGGTACTCGGCCCACGCACCCGGATAGTCCTTCACGCAGGCAACCTCCACGATCGGAATGTTGCGCGCCGACGGAAAGTGCCGGATGCGGTTGCGGTGCGTATGGCCCGCGAAGTAGCCGACGATGTTCTCGTGCCGGGCGAGGATCGCACCGAGCGCTTCGCTGTCGTCGGGATTGATGCCGAAGTAGTGCTCACTGCGCTCATGCGACGCCGGGCTCCACGGCTGGTGATGCCCAAAGACGAACACCGGCCCCGTGTTTTCGCCCGCGAGCGCGTCGAGCCATTCGAGCTGTTCGCGTGTCACCTGGCCCCGCTCGAGCCTGGGCCGTACGGTGTCGATCACCGCGAGGGTGACGCCGTCCAGCTGCACGACGACCGGATCGGGTGCGATCGTTTGGGTGAGGTTGGCGTCGTGGTTGCCGCGTATATGGTGCATGTTGTCGAGCCGCGAGTACGCGTTGAGGAACAGCTCGTACTCCTCCTCGGTCCCCGCGCTCGTGAGATCGCCTTTGACGATCAATGCGTCGGGATCGAGCGCACCGATCTCGGCGATCGCGCCCGCGTTCATCACTTCCCAGTAAGGGGCCTCGCCGGGCGCGGTGGTGAACACCGGTCCGATCTCTTCTTCGATGCCGAGCCTGCCGCACTCCTTCTCGCCGAAGTGCACGTCGTTGACCGTGGCAACCGTCGCGATCAGACGACCCGTCGGGAGCGCGAGCGTCGTCACCCGAGCCGGCAGCAGATCGGATGCCTCGGCTCCGTCGACTTCGAGGTCGTATTCGGTTTCGGGGTCGAGGCCGGCGATCCGTGCTGAGTGGTAGCGCCCGGCCGTTTCGACCGAATGCGCACCGACGCGCGTGGTGACCGTCTCCTCCGCGTCGGTCCGGAAGGTGACGACCACCTCGTCGGGTCCCACGGTGAACAGCTCGGGGTCAGAAATCACAATCAGCAGGGTATGGGCAGCGTGACAGCCTGGGGGCATGGAAGACCTGAGAGAAGAACCGACGCGCCGGCTGGACGAGCGCCCGATGCTCGACGCGTGGCTCGATTACCACCGGGCGACCTTGCTCGTGAAATGCGAGGGGCTGACGCCCGAGCAGCTGCGAGCCCGATCCGTCCCGCCGTCGACCCTCTCCTTGCTGGGACTCGTCCGGCACATGGCCGAGGTGGAAAGGAATTGGTTCCGGCGGGTCATGGCGGGCGAGGACGCGCCGCCGCGCTTCTACGACCCCGAGACCAACCCCGACGGCGACTTCGACGACGTCGACGCGGCCGACGTCGAGGAGAACTTCGCGTACTTCGCTTCCGAATGCGCGGCGGCGAGAGCGATTTCGGCGTCGATCACGTCGCTCGACGCCGTGGGCCAACATCGCGGCGGCCCGACCTCGATGCGCTGGGTGCTCGTCCACATGATCGAGGAATACGCCCGTCACAACGGCCACGCCGACTTGCTTCGCGAGGCCATCGACGGCACCACCGGCGAGTAACCCCTGGTCGCGCCCATGCGTCACTCAGCCGTACTGAGTACGGCTGAGTGACGCATGGCGTTTTTTCAGGTGCGGGAGCGGCGGCCGAGACGGCCGGACAGGCGCCAGGGGCCCCGTTGCAAATTCGCGCGTTGGGCGGACCGGCGGGACGCCTCTACCCACATGCTCAGGTGGTCGCTCGGTTGCGCGTTCACGGGCGCGGCCGCGGCCAGCTCGGCCTGGATCGTCGCGATGGCCGCCGCGATCGCAGCAACGTGCTCCGGCGGCGGCTTGCTCGCCATTTAGAGCGGCGAGTTGCCGTGCTTGCGGGCGGGCAGCTGTTCGCGTTTGGTGCGCAACATCGCGAACGCCGAGATCAACATCTTGCGCGT
>JBEVDP010000392.1:0-5934 GCA_040513235.1 Acidimicrobiia bacterium
ACGTCGATGTGGAACTGCTGCGGGTAGTCCGGGTCGGGCCACCTGGGTGGCACGTAGTCCGTCGCCAGCTGAAAGCTCAGCAGCACGGTCTCCCCATCTCGCAAGCTGACCCACTCCTCGTCGGCGTAGGTGATGTCACCACCGACGAGCTCCCGGTAGAACTCCGCTAACACACGCGGGTTCGGGCAATCGAGGACGACCGCCCGCATCTTCGCGATTCCAGGCATGCGCCCATAGTGCCAGCCGTGCCCGGTCCATATTCGGCGTCAAACTCGCCTTTGATTGAACTCGCGCCGCGAGCCGGCGGGAACGCGGGTTACGCGGGGGCGCGGACGCACGCGAGGGCAGCGTCTGCTTCAGCCAGAGTGAGGCCGACCTCTTCCACCAAGACCTGGAGCACTGTCCGTTCGGAACAGCCGAGCTCGAGCAGACGTCGTGCGCTGAGGACTCCGGGAAGGGTGGCTGCGAATGTCACCCCGTCATCATCGGACGGTTCCCAGGGTTTTACCTGCCCCGCGTGCACCGTTTCCCATCCCACATTTTGGCCATCCTGACGGCCGCCCGATCCGGGATCGACCGGCTGTCCGGAGAGACATGACATGGACTGGCTAATTCTGTCGCTGGGCCCGAGCTCTCCGACAAGACTTCTGTACCTTCGCTCTCGGCCTGGTTTTTGCGGGGGAACCAGGTGCGGGGACCCAAACCAGCGGGGAAACGGGAAACGCGCTGCTTACTGTGGACGGCCAGATGCAGACGTTCGGGCCCGACCAGTTCCTCGCCACGATCCATCGGGTCTTGCCCGAAGCGATCGGGCGCGCGCTCACGACGACACCATGAGGCTCCGGGCCTGCCTGGCCGCAGTAGTCGTCGCCGCCACGCTCCTCGTGGCCTGCGCAGGCGACGATGACGATCCGACAGGCGCGCCCGCGTCGACGACGCCGCCCACCACCGCAGCGTCCGTCACACCCGAGACGACCGTCGCACCCGCGCCACCTGCGTCCGCGACCGCGGCTCCGGTCGATCTCTGCGCCTATCGCGACCTCGGCATCTGGGTCGACGTCTTCGATTCCGTCGCCGCATTCGCCGAACCCGGAGCGACGTCGCCCGTGACCCCAGACGACGTCGCGACCATGGCCGCCGAGGGTGCACGCACGCTGTACCTCCAGGTGTCACGCGACGACCCGCGCGCGCCGGGGCTCATGGCCGATCCCGTGCTCGCCGGCGAGTTCCTACGCGCCGGACATGCCGCCGGCATGCGCGTCGTGGCGTGGTACCTCGCCACGCACGCGGATCCGGCGCGTGACCTCGACAAGACACTCGCGCTCGTCGAGTTCACAGCCGACGGCGAACGCTTCGACAGCATCGCGCTCGACATCGAAGGAACCGAGGCCGTCGCCGACATCGCCGAACGCAATCGTCGCCTGCTCGACCTCGCCGCGGGACTCGACAACGCGGCCGGCGACCGGCCTGTCGGCGCGATCGTGTACCCGCCGATCGCGTTCGACGTCTTGAACACGACCCTGTGGCCCGACTTTCCGTGGCAGGCCCTCACGCCGTTCGTCGACGTGTGGCTGCCGATGGCGTACTGGACCAACCGCAATGCGGACTCGCCGTATCGCGATGCGTACCGGTACACGATCGAGAACGTCGAGCGCCTGCGCGCGCATCTCGACGATCCCGACGCGGTCGTCCATGTGATCGGCGGGATCGCAGACGAAGCCACGTCCGAGGACTACGAGGGTTTCCGGCGTGCGGTTTCCGAGGTGGGCGCGATCGGGTGGTCGGTCTACGACTTCGACACGCTCGATCCTTCGGCGTGGCCGTTGCTGCGCGGTCCTTCGACCTGCTGAGGAACTCGCGACGCACACGCCCAGCAGCGGCAGCCGTCGCCGTTCTGGTGGGGCTCGTCGACGACCAACGCTTCGGGAAGCGCGATGAAGGCCGTCGCCGCGTCGTCTCGCAGCGCGACGTCGACGCCGCCAATCGTGCGGGCGAGTGCGTTGTAGAACGCGGCCGCGGCAACCGTGCACGTCACCGCCACGAGCACGAACAAACCGACGAGCATCACGAGCGCGGTCAGGATCGGCCGGGACAGGATTTCGAAGTCCTCCATGCCCGTGCTGTCGACGACAAAGCGTTCGGCGCTGTCGACAGCGCCGGTCGCAGTGAGAAACGCCCACGCCGCGAAGACCGCACCGATCATCAGGAGCCCGAAGAGCGTCCAGATCACGACCGCGACCTTGATGACCGTCAACAGGTAGAGCCGCGACACGGTCGTGCGCCGCGTGGTGCGGGCAACGCGAGTGCGCCGCCCAATCGAGTGGGGAAGCTGCACCTGGGTCATGGGGACTCCTTTGTGGCCACTCACGCGGGCGCGGCGGGCGGCGGAGGGACGGGGGCGGGCGGCGCGGGCGGTGTGGGCGTTGCGGGATCGGGGGCGGGAACCGCGGTGTCAGGTGTCGACTCCGGGGTCGATGCCGGCGGCGCGGCCCGACGGGGTGGACGCTTGTTCCGGCCTTCCTCGCTGATCGACCCGCCGCGCGGCCACCGCTCCTCGTCGGGCGCGACGAAGTCGAGTTCGGGTCGGCCATCGTGCGCCGCTTCCATGAAGTCGTGCCAGATGGCCGCCGGGTAGGAACCGCCGGTGACGCGTGTCCCGCGGATCGTGATCGGAACTTGGGCGTCGGCATTGCCGATCCACACGCCCGCTGTCACCTGCGGTGTGTATCCGACGAACCACGCATCTCGGTACTGCTGATTGGTGCCGGTCTTGCCCGCCGCGGGCCGGCCGATGTCGGCGCGCGTGCCGGTCCCGTTGTCGATGACGCCTTCGAGCATCGCCGTCACCGTGCGGGCGATCTCGGCGTCGAGCGCACGGGTCGGTGCCGGCCGGTCTTCGAAGAGCAGGTCGCCGTCGGCGGTCTCGACCCGATCGAGGAACCGCGGGGGATGCCGCATCCCGTCGACCGCAAACGTCGAGAATGCCGACGTCATCTCGAGCGGCGACACCGTCTGGGTCCCGAGCGTGATCGACGGCACCGCCTCCAGCGGCGACTCGATCCCCGCGCGATGCGCGAGATCGACGATCTTTTCGGCGCCGAGCGACAGTGCGACCCGGGCGAAGGCACAGTTCGACGAGCGGGCGATGGCTTCCCAGAGCGTCAGGTTGCCCTGGCTCCGGCCGTCGTAGTTCTCGACCTTCCACTTGGGGGCGTTCTCCCCCATGTCGAACTCGCACGTACCGCTCGCGTTGACGCGGTCGTCCGGCGAATACCCCGCTTCGAGCGCGGCCGCCAATGTGAACGCCTTGAACGCCGATCCGGTTTGACGCGCGCCCTGAGTCGCGAGGTTGAAGCCGGCATGCGCGACGGACGTGCCGGCCACCATCGCCCGTACCGCGCCCGTCTCGTTCTCGAGCGCCACGAGCGTCGCGGTGTACGGAACGTCAGCGGGCAGGTTCGAACGCACTGCGAGCTCGGCCGCGTTCTGGAGGTCGGGGTCGTACGTCGTGTATATGCGTAGGCCACCTTCGAACACGTGGCGGTAGCGCTCGTCGTATGTTGCGCCGAGTCGCTCGTCGCGCAAGAGGCGTCGTTTGACCTCTTCCACGAACGGGTCGTACTCGGGACTGGCCGGGAGCGGAGCGAGCGCGCGCGGCAACGGCACGACCCGCGAGAAGTCGGCCTCGGCTTCGGTGATCTCGCCCGCGTCGAGCATCCCGTCGAGCACGTTGCCGCGCGCCCGGACCGCGTCGCCAGGACGATCGATGGGATCGCGACCCTCCGGGTTCGCGATCAGACCCGCGAGCAGCGCGGCTTCGGGCAACGTCACGTCGGCCAACGACTTGCCGAAGTAGCGCTCGACGGCGGCGCCGACGCCGTAAGCACCATGACCGAGGTAGATGGTGTTGAGGTAGCGCTCGAGGATCTCGCCCTTGGTGTAGCGGCGCTCGAGCCCCACGGCGAGCACCGCCTCGCGAACCTTGCGACTCAAGCGCCGGTCGGGATCGTCGAACATCGTGTTCTTCACGAGTTGCTGAGTGATCGTCGATCCGCCTTGACGCACTGCGCCCGCATCCAAGTTGGTGGCGAGCGCGCGCCCGATGCCACGCCAGTCGATGCCGTCGTGCCGGTAGAAGTCGCGATCCTCGGTCGTCAGGACCGCGTCGATGAGCACGGGCGGTACATCGGCCAGCTTCACCGCGACGCGGTTCACGCCGTCGTGCAAGACGGCCATCGGCGTGCCCGCGGAGTCGTAGACGACCGATCGAACCACAAGCGGCGGAAGTTCAGGCTCCGGTAACTCGATCGTCACCGAATCGCGGGCGACCAGTCCCCCGACGGGAACGAGGAGCGCGGCCGCACCTCCGATCACCGTTCCGCCCACCACGATCGCGGTGCCAATCGTGGCGAAGGCGCGCGCCGTCCTTGCCGCTCGCATTGTCGAAGTGGTACCCCGACGCACTGCCGTCCGACACGTCCGATCCGCGATGCCCTCGGTATCGTGACCGTCGTGCTGCTCCGACCACGGTGGCTCGCCGGCCACGCACTCGTGGTCCTGATGGCCGGGATCTTCATCGCTCTCGGGATCTGGCAGTACGGCCGGCATCAGGACGAGCGCGACAGACGCGCCGCGATCGAAGCGGCGTTCGCGGCGCCGGCGCCGACGCTTGCCGAAGTCGGCACCAACGCGCCCGAAGGGACACGCGTCGAACTCGCCGGCGTCTACGAACCGGACGCCGACGTGCTCTGGCGCAATCGAGTCCACGGCAGCACGTCCGGCTTCGACGTGCTCACCCCGCTGACACTCGATGATGGCACTGTGGTGCTCGTCGACCGCGGCTGGATCGCGCGTACGACCGCAGCGGCCGGCCTCGCAGCCGTCGCGCCGCCCGAAGGCACGGTGACGGTTCGCGGCGTCCTGAACGAAACGCGTCCCTTCCGACCCGACGACGCCGTCGAGGACCGAGACGGGAACGCGACCGTTCCCCGCGTCGACCTCGAGTTCGTCGCAAGCGCGCTCGACGTCCCGCTGCACGAAGCCTGGGTGACGGCGCAGTACCAGTCCCCGCCGCCCGCCGCCGCGGGGCCCGAGTTGCCGGAACCGCCGGACGAGTCCTCGGTGAACCACCTCAGCTACGCCTATCAATGGTTCGCGCTGGCGTTTATCCCGCTGATCGGGTGGCCGATCATGCTGCGCCGCATCACGCGTCGCCGCTCACCCTGATTCAATAGCGGCATGGTGTACGCACAAGGCCGCACGTACTACGACGCCGACAGTCATCTCATGGAACTGCACGACTGGTTGGTGCAGTACGCGGACCCGGATGTGCGCGAGCGGCTGCGGCCGCTGTATCTCGGAGGCGCGGGCGCGCTCGCCGAGGAAGCGGTGCGCGGGGCCGAGGCGCGGCGCGACGATCCCAATGCCGCGACCGCACTCGAGGGCAACCTGATGCGCGCGAAGGGTTGGGGTGCGCTGGGCGCGTTCGATCCTGTCGAGCGCAGCCGCGCGCTCGACCTCCTCGGCTTCGAATCACAACTCGTGTTCAGCACGTTCGCCACCGTGCAGTTCGCAGGCGACGATCTCGACCTGTTGTACGGCGGGACCCGCGCGCACAACCGTGCGATGGTCGACTTCTGCCACGACGACCCGCGCCTGATCCCCGTCGGCTACGTCCCGCTCACGGATCCGGAGCTCGCGCGGCAGGCCACCGAGGAAGCCGTGGCGATGGGCTGCGGCGCGATCCTCGTGCCATCGGCGCCGCCGCGGGACACCTCGCCGACGCATCCCGACTACTGGCCGATCTGGGCCCACCTCGAAGAGACGGGCGTGCCGTTCATGTTGCACATCGGCGGCGGCGGCCGGCCACTACGCCGCGCGTTCCACGCGAACGGCAAGCCGCCGGTCACCGACTTCCTCGGCGGCGGCGAAAAC